>NZ_JBEXPK010000031.1:0-117902 GCF_040612015.1 Streptomyces sp. NPDC006476
CACGTCGTCCCGGTCGACGGTCAGGTCATCGGCGAAGTGCCGGTCGCCAGTGGCGTCGGGCACGTACTTCACAGTGACAACGATCCTCAAGCTCAAGGTTCCTTCTCCTCAACAGGTTGGTACGGACTTCACTGGCCACTGCGCCGCAGCCGTACGCGATACGAGTAGTGCTCGGGCAGGAAGTGACTGATGGCCAGCTCGACGAGCTGCCCGGTCACGGTCTGGTAGACGCGGTCGATGCGCAGGAGCGCCCGGCCCGGTTCACAGCCCAGGTGCTTGGCGATCTCCGGTGTGGCCTCGGCGACGGTGATGCTCTGTTCGGCCTCGGCGATCGGTTCGGGCAGCCGCTGGTCGAGCAGCCCGATGACGGTGAAGGCGTTCGGGGTGCCTGGCAGCGTCAACTCGGTTACGTCAGACAGCAGTTGGCCGACGGCGGGTGGCAGCCAGACCGAGGTGTGGCAGAACGCCGTGTCCTCGTGCAGCCGCAGAAAGGACAGCTTGTGCACGCGGTCGGTGTGCAGACCGAGGCGGCCCGCCGCGTCCACGTCGACCCGCCGGTGCAGCGGTGTCACCACGTCCATACGGGTGTCGATGGACAGTCCCATCAGGTCGTCCACCGACCCGAACTGCCGCAGATACTGCTCCTCCCGGGGCGTGGAGAACGTGCCGCGCCCCGGCACCCGGTAGACCAGGCCCTCCGCGACGAGGTCCTGGAACGCCCGCCGCACGGTCTGCCGGCTGACCCCGTACGTCTGGGCCAACTCGGCCTCGGTGGGCAGCCGTACGCCGTCCGGGTAGTCATGGCGCAGGATCGCCGCCCGCAGTTCGCGCGCGAGGCGCAGATAGGTGCTCTCCCGCTGGGGCTGTTCAGCCATCGAGGCCGCCCCTCGCCACCAACTGGGCCGCGATGACGTTGCGTTGGATCTCGTTGGTGCCCTCACCGACGATCATCAGCGGGGCGTCACGGAAGTACCGCTCCACGTCGAACTCCGTCGAGTAGCCGTAACCCCCGTGGATCCGCATCGCGTTGAGCGCGATCTCCATCGCCGTCTCGGAGGCGAACAGCTTGGCCATGCCCGCCTCCATGTCGACCCGGTGTCCCGCCTCGGCCTCCCGGGCCGCGTGCAGGACCAGGTGGCGGGCGGCGGTGAGCTTGGTCGCCATGTCGGCGAGGTAGTTGCCGATCGACTGGTGACGCCAGATGGGCTTGCCGAAGCTCTCCCGCTCCTGGGCGTAGCGCAACGAGTCCTCGAGCGCCGCGCGTCCCACTCCCAGCGCGCGGGCGGCGACCTGGAGCCGGCCGGTCTCCAGTCCCTTCATCATCTGGCCGAAGCCCTGGCCCTCCGCACCGCCGAGCAGCGCCTCGACGGGCAGCCGGTAGTCCTCGAAGGACAACTCGCAGCTCTCCACGCCCTTGTAGCCGAGCTTGGGCAGATCACGGGAGACGACGAGGCCCGGTCCGTGCTCGGCCAGCAGGACCGAGATGCCCCGGTGGCGCGGCTCGGCGGCCGGGTCGGTCTTGCACAGCAGCGCGATCAGTCCGGCGCGGCGGGAGTTGGTGATCCAGGTCTTCGCGCCGTTGACGACGTACTCGCCGCCCTCCCTGCGCGCGACCGTCGTCATCGCCTGGAGGTCGGAACCGCCGCCCGGCTCGGTGAGCGCCATCGTCGCGCGCACCTGACCGGTCGCCAGCCGCGGCAGATGGCGCCGCTTCTGCTCCTCGGTGCCGTACAGCAGCAGGAGCTTGGCCACGACCGTGTGTCCACCCATCGCCCCGGCCAGGCTCATCCAGCCGCGCGCCAGCTCCTCGGTGACCAGCACGAAGCAGGGCATGGAGACGGGGTTCCCGCCGTACTCCTCAGGGATCGCCAGGCCGTAGACACCGAGTTCCTTCATCCGCTCGATGAGGTGCTCGGGGTAGGTGTCGGAGTGCTCCAGCTCCTTGACGACGGGCTTGACGTCCTTGTCGACGAACTCGCGCACGGTTCGTACGACGAACTGCTCGTCGTCGGGCAGGAGGTCCAGGACGCTCATCGGGGCACTCTCCACACGTCGTCAGATGACGGCGTCGGCGCGCAGGGCGTCGATGTCGTCGCGGGTACGGCCGAGTCCGGCGAGGATCGCGTCGGTGTGCTCGCCGACGGCCGGTACGGGATCCATGCGTGCGGGGACGCCCGCGAGGTCGGCGGGCGGCAGCAGGGCCTGGACCGTCGCGCCCGGCACCGCCACCTCCTGCCAGCGTCCGCGGGCGGCCAGCACGGGGTGGTCGAGGAACGCGGCGACGTCGTTGACTCCCGCGCAGGCGATGCCGATCCGCTCCAGGTCCGCGAGGACGTCGTCGGCGTCGGAGCGGGCGATGCGCTCGGCGACGATCGCGTTCAACTCGTCGCGGTGCGTCACGCGTTGGGACCCGGTGGCGAAGCGTGGATCGTCCGTCAGGGCCGGCCGGCCCAGGAACTCCGCGCACAGGGCGGCCCATTCGCGCTCGTTCTGGATGGAGAACAGCACCTGACGGCCGTCGGCGGTCGGGAAGGCGCCGTAGGGGGCGATGGTCGCGTGCTGGGTGCCGAGGCGGGCCGGCTGGGTGCCGCCGTAGCGGGTGTAGTAGGCGGGCTGGCCCATCCACTCGGCGAGCGCCTCGAACAACGACACCTCGACGGGGTGCGTGCGGCCGGTCGTGGCCCGTGTGTACAGCGCGGTCAGGATGCCGCTGTAGGCGTACATCCCGGCCGCGATGTCCGCGACGGAGATGCCGACGCGGGCGGCCTCGTCGGCGGTTCCGGTGAGGGAGACGAGCCCGGTCTGGCACTGCACCAGCAGGTCGTAGGACTTGCGACCGGCCCAGGGGCCGGTCGTGCCGTACCCGGAGATCGTGCAGGGGATGAGCCGGGGGTGGCGCTCGGTCAGCGTGGCGGTGTCGAGTCCCAGCCGGTCGGCGGCGCCGGGCGCCAGGTTCTGGACGAACACGTCGGCGTCGTCGAGGAGTTGGCGGAGGATCTCCAGGCCGCGCGGGTCCTTCAGGTCCAGTGTGAGGGATTCCTTGGAGCGGTTGAGCCAGACGAAATAGCTGGAGTGACCGTGCACGGTCGTGTCGTAGCGGCGGGCGAAATCGCCCTCTCCCGGCCGCTCCACCTTGATGACGCGGGCACCGAGGTCGGCGAGCTGGCGGGTGGCGTACGGGGCGGCGACGGCCTGCTCGAGGCTGACCACCGTGATGCCGGACAGGGGGAGTTGCTGCCGCACGTCACGCCTCCTCGTCGGGGAACTGCTCGCGAAGCACTTCGCGGGCTCCCGCCCACGTCAGCCCGTCCAGCAGCGCGGGCACATCCGTACCGCAGGCGGCGGCCTTGGCGCGCAACCCGGCCTCGGAAACGGGCCGTTGCGGAGCCCCGGGCGGCAAGTCCAGCTCGGCGTACACCTCACCGCCGTCCGCGAGGCCGACCCGCAGCTCCACGCGCCCGTCCAGCAGCGTCCTCGTCTCACCGGGCAGCAGCTCGACCCCGACGAGACCGACGAGTTTCTGCGCCTCGGGCCGTGCGACGGCCGCGTCCGTGAAGCTGTCGAAGCCGGGATAGTCGTCCAGCAGCGCCGCCGCCACCGCGTACGGCAGCGAGAACTTGCCTTCCAGGCCGGTCACCGGACGGTCGTGGACGAGCGGCTGAACGGTGCCCGCCGGCGTGGTGACCGTGACCGCCGTGATGTCGCCGCGGACATGGTCGCGCACCTCCCGCAGCGCGGCGATGGGCCGCTGCATGGCGTAGCAGCAGGGGAAGAGCTTGACCGCGAGGCCGCCGGGGACGGCCGGGGCGGCGGGGAAGTCCGCTTCAGGCGTGCCGCCGACCCGCCTGACCCAGGCCTCCAGTGCGCGCGGATCCGCGGTTGCTCCCGCCCACGCCAGCCGCGCGGCCCGTACACCCGCCTCGGCCGCGAATCCGACCTGCAAGGACTTGCCGTGCGTGCCGAAGGCCTCCTGCCCGCCGCCGGCGGCGGGCACGGCGAGGGCCATCGCGGTGGCCAGCTGCTCGGCGTCCAGTCCGAGGGCGATCCCGGCCGCGACGGCGGCCGCCGGGGCGCCCGCCGTGCAGGTCGTGTGCCAGCCGGCAGCGTAGTGGCCCCAGCCGAGCATCGCGCCGAGCCGTGCCATGACCCCCGCACCCGCGAGGTAGGCGCGGGCGTCACCTCCCACGGCGAGCGCGGCCGGGACGGTGACCACGGAGATGTGGGCGGTGGTGTCGATGTGCAGGTCGTCGAAGTCGAGCACATGGGCCATCGCCGCCCAGCGGGCCGCCTCCGGCAGGGAGGCGGCGACGGATCGCAGCGGATGCGTCCGGGCGGCCAGCGCCACGGCGACGGTGTCCGCCAGCGATCGCTCCGCCAGCGCCAGGTCCTCCGGCGCCGGGCGGAGATCGCGGGCCCACTGGGCGAGCGCTCGGGCAACGGCCATGAAAAAGTTTGTACGGCCAAATCCCGAGCGGTGTCAACGCCGACTGACGTGGCCCGACGTGTGTCTTGACGCACTCCCCGAGTGAGGCCCAGGACACATCCGTGCCCCGGGCGCACTTTGTACGCACCAATGACGTTGTACGCACCGGTGACTGCGGGAAGCTTTCCTCAGTTCTCCCGGCTCGGATCGCACAGCACCATCACCGCGCGGGCGACGAGTTCCCCGGCACCGCCCAGTTCCCGGCGGTAGCGGCCCGTCATGCCCCGTACGGTCTCGGCGAAAGCGGGGTCGGCGGCGCGGGCACGGGCCGGGGGAGGGAGTTCCTGGGCCATCGCGCGACGGCGGGCCAGGAGCGCGATGATCTCGTCGTCCAGGCGCTTCAGCTGATCGAGTGACCGCTGTTCCGTCACACCGGCAGCGTGGTCGGTCGTCGTCACGAGAGATCTCCGTTCTCCTCAGGGATCCGGATCGCGGTCCCGTCCGTCCTCATCGCAGGTGGTCCTTCATCACTTTGCCCGTGGCGCTGAGCGGCAACTCCTCCCGGAACTCCACCGATCTCGGCACCTTGAACCCGGCCATCCGCTCATGGGCCCAGCCGATCAACTCGGCTTCCGTGACCGGCCCGTGCCGCTCCACGAAGGCCTTTCCCACCTGGCCCATCCGGGCGTCCGGCACGCCGATCACCGCGACCTGCGCCACCGCCGGGTGCCGGAGCAGGAAGCCCTCGATCTCGGCCGGGTAGGCGTTGAACCCCCCGACGAGGAACATGTCCTTCTTGCGGCCCACGATCCTCAAGTGGCCCCGTCCGTCGAGGGTTCCGAGGTCGCCGGTGTGCAGCCAGCCGTCCTCGTCGACGGCTTCGGCGGTCGCCTCGGGGTGCGCCCGGTCGTACACGTCGACCCCGCCGAACGCGGCCGACTCGTGCCCCTTCTGCCGTGACTCCTCGGCCACCTGCTCGGCCGCGTCCCCGTTGAGATCGAGGACGGCGGTGGCGAAGCCGTCCTGCGCGAGGCGCTGCGCGATGGCGCGCCCGATGCCCGAACCGCCGCCCGTGACGAGCGCCGTGCGCTGCTCGCTCATGCGACCGCCTCCACGCCGAGCAGCGAGGTGCGGTGCATCAGCCGGGAGGAGCCGGAGCCGTAGGGCAGCGCGCGGTGCAGCATCCCGGTGTTGTCCCAGATGACCAGGTCGCCCCGGCGCCAGCGGTGGCGGAGGGTGAAAGCGGCCGGGTCGCGAGGTCGGGCAGCTGTCGAGCAGTTCCCGGCCCTCGGCCGCCGGACGGCCGACGACCGAGCCCGCCGTGGCGCCGATCAGCAGGGACCTGCGCGCCTGCACCGGGTCCACACCAGCGGATGCTTCCGTGCCGGGTTCCGCTCCCAGGCCGCCCGCTCCCCGGGTGAGGGGTCCGGCGTCACGAGCAACTGCGAGGCGGCGAAGCTGTGCACCACGCGCACTCCGTCCAGCTCCTCGCGCTCCGTCTCGGGCAGCGACTCGTACGCGGCGAAGGTGTTGGCGAACTCGGTGTCCCCGCCGCCGTCGTCCGATATCTGTCGTGCCGTCAGAAGGGTTGCTTTGATGGGTACTTGCTCCGTCGTGCCGCCGATGTGCCAGTGGAAGGTGGACTCGCAGTAGGGGGCCAGCGGGCTCTTCGACGGGTCGCGGGTGATCCGCTGGATCTCCCGGTGGGTCGGGTGGCCGCCCATCGGCAGCGGGACGACCTCGCCCAGCAGGCGGCTGAAGGCGACCAGATCGTCGTCGTCGAGGTCGGCCTCACGGTAGATCACCACCCCGCGCTGCTCCAGAGCGGCCAGGCAGTCCTCGGCGACGCCCCGGTCGACCAGTCGGTTCCCGGTGAGGCCGGTGATCTCGACGCCGGTGGCGGGGGTGAGTTCGGTGACGGTGACGGGCATTCGCGGGCGGCTCTTCTGTCGATTCCGCCAGTCGCCTTCTCTCTTATAGAGAATGGCGTTTTCGCATCAGAGTACTCCGTCCGCGCGCAGCGGCGCCATCTCCGGGGCGGGCTCGACGCGGTGGGGGAGGAGCAGCGGTGTGGCCAGGGCGAGGACGCCTGCGACCGCGATCGCCGTGCGGGGACCGGTGAAGCCGGCCAGCACACCCCACAGGGCCGTCATCCCGGCGGTCGTGGCCTTGGTGGTGACCGACCACGCGGAGAGCGTGCGCGCGGCCCGGCCGGAGTCCGTCTGCCGCAGCCGGAGCGTGGAGTACACCGGGTTGAAGACGGCGCACGATGTGATCACCCCGAGCTCCACGACCATGACGAGCACCAGTCCCGCCGTGCCGGGCCCCACGAAGGCCAGGCCGATCGGCCAGCATGCCCGCAGCCATCCCGACGCGAGCAGCACCCGCCTCTCCCCGAAGCGCGGCACGAGCCTGCGGGCCAGCCGCGAACCGATCAGGCCGCCCACGCTGGGCGCGGAGAAGGCCAGGCCGTACTGCCAGGCCGTGAACCCCAGATCGCCGACCATCAGCACGGCCAGCAGCGGAAGCGACACCATGATCATGGCGTTGTAGAGCACCGTGTTGCAGAACAGCGGCCGCAGCACCGGATGCGCCAGGATGTACCGCCAGCCTTCGAGGAGACCGCCCGCCCGCGCGGTGTCCGTCCGTACCGGATGCGTCTCCGTCCCGCCGATCGCCCGGATCCCGACGGCCGACAACAGGAAGCTGACCGCGTTGACCAGGGTGGTCGTCACCGGCCCGAACACGCCCATGGCGGCCCCGCCCAGCGGCGGCCCCAGGATCGTCGCGGTCCACTGTGTCGCCTCGAACCGCGCGTTCGCGGCGAGCAGGTCCTCCGGCGGCAGCAGTGACTTGAGGAAGGCCCCGCTGGCCGCCGTGAAGCCGATGTCGGCCGCACTGACCACGATCGACACAACCAGGAGTTGTACAAAGGTGAGGGCACCGAGCGCGAAAGCCGCCGGAATGGTCAGCAACGCCGCACAGCGGACCAGGTCCATGGCCATCATCACGGGCCGCTTGCGCCGGAACTCCATCCAGGGCCCCAGCGGCGTCGCCACCGCCGCCCCCACCGCGAGTCCGGCGGCCGACAGCACCGCCACCTCGGTCGCCCCGGCGTGCAGCACGATCACCGCGATCAGCGAGAACGCGTCGAAGGCGAGCCACGTCCCGAGCGCGCTGACGGCGTACGCCCCCCACAGCCACTCGAACCGCCGCCCCAGCGAACGTCCGCCCCGCATGCCCGTCCCCCGTCCCGCGCCAATCCCGACCGGCGACATCAAAGCGGCTCGGCGGGCGCTGGGGCAAACAACCGACACGCTCGTCACGCGACAACCACACGTTGTGGGAAACCGCTCGACCGGACGCGGTAGAAAGGGGGCCGTGGATCTCGACGCAGTACGCACCTTCGTGGCCGTCGCGGACGCCGGACGGTTCCGGGAGGCCGCTCTCGCCCTGTCCGTCACCCAGCAGGCCGTCTCCAAGCGGGTCGCCGCGCTGGAGAAGGACCTCGGGGCACGTCTGTTCACCCGCACGGCCCGCGGGGCGCAGCTCACCGTCGACGGGCAGGTCTTCCTGCCGCACGCCCGCGAGCTGCTGCGGGCCGAGGAACAGGCGGCGTCCTCCGTGCGCCCCGGCCGCCGCGCCTTGCGCGTCGACGTCATCGGCCGCCGGCTCGCCCCGGCCGACCTGGTACGGGACTTCCATCGCGCCCACCCCGAGACGGCCCTGGACGTCGTGACGCTCTTCGACGCGGAGGCGGCGGTCGCGGCGGTGCGCGCGGGCACCGTCGACGCGTCCTTCCGCGCCCTGACCCTCCCCACCCGGCAGTTGCCCGAGGGCATCGCGGCGGCCCGCGTCCACGACGAGCCGCTCCAGCTCCTCACCGGCCCCGGGCACGCGCTCGCCGCCGCCCGCGCCGTCACCCCCGCCCAGCTCGCCGGGCACCGGATCTGGATGCCCGGCAACGTCGCGGGCACCGAGTGGGCCGCCTTCTACGACGACCTCGCCGCCGCCTTCGGCTTCACCATCGAGGTCACCGGCCCCGACTTCGGCACCGAGCCCCTGCTCGACACGATCGCCGACTCCCCGCACCTGGCGACCTTCGTCGGCGTCCAGACCCGCATGGTCTGGCCGGCCGACCACGATCTGCGCCGCATCCCCCTGCGCGACCCCACACCGGTCTACCCGCACTCACTGGTCTGGCGCGCCGACAACCCCCACCCGGCGCTCGCCGCGCTCCGCGCCCACCTCGGCACCGCCCGGCGCGACGCGCACAGCTGGACCCCGAAGTGGGCCCGCTGACGGGCTACGTCACCGCCCCCGCCGCCTTCAGCGCCAGGATCCGCTCCCAGTCGAGGCCCGTCTCCAGCAGCACCTCCTCGGTCTGCGCCGCGAACTCCGGAGCCGGTCCCGCCTCGGGCGCCGTGACATCGAACTGCACCGGGTTCGCGACCAGTTCGAGCTTCCCCGGCCCGCACGATGTACTCCTTCGCCCGCACCTGGGCGTCGGCGGCGACCTGCCGGGAGTCCTGTACGGGCGCCCAGGGCCCGGCGAGCGTCGCGAACCGTTCACTCCACTCGGCCGGCGTGCGGGTCGCGAAGACCTCGCGCAGATCTTGACGGCCTCCTCGGTGTTCTCCGCGATCAGCTCATCGGTCGCGAACCGTGGATCCTCGGCCAGTTCGGGCCTGGAGATCGCCGGCACCGGACGCCACCACCACCCGCGCTCCGTCGCCTTCCTGGAACTCGGAGAGCAGGACCTGAACCGGGCCCGCACCCGCCTGCGTGAAGCGCTCTGGTGCGCGGGCCACTTGTACCCTCCGGAGGTCTTCGGCGAAGCGAGCATCGCCGCCGCCTCCCCGGCCTACGAGTCCGCGGCGCGCGAATGGCGGTACGAGTTCCCGGAGTTGGCGGCTCGGGTACGGATCCCCGTGCGCTACAGCCTCGGTGACCACGAGGAAGTGTGGAGCCCCGGCCCGAGGCGCCGGCCGACATCGCCTCCCTCTTCACGGCATCCCCTCGCACGCGCATTAACGAACAAGCCGACAGCGGGCACAATCTGAGCCTCGGGCATTCGGCCCGGGCCTATCACCTGAACGTGCTGTCGTTCGTCGAGGAGTGCGCGGTGACCCGAGAGGCCGACCTCGCCGCGCCCCCACGAGAGGGGAGAGCGGGATGAACCAGACGGATGTGGTCGCGACTCTGCTGCGCCTGGTCCTGGGCGTCGTCATGATCGCGCACGGTCTCAACCACTGGCGCGGCGGCGGCCGCATCGCCGGCACCGCCCGCTGGTTCACCGGCCTGGGCCTGCGCCACGGCGTGCTCCAGGCGTGGATGAGCGTGGTCACCGAGATCGGCGCCGGCGTCCTCCTGCTGGCAGGCCTGCTCACTCCGCTGGCCTGTGCGGCCGTCATCTCGGTGATGCTGGTCGCGGGCCTGCTCGCCCACCGCCCCAACGGCTTCTTCGTCTTCAAGGAGGGTTACGAGTATGTCCTGACCCTCGCCGTCGTCTCCCTGGCGCTGGCCGTGCTCGGCCCGGGAAGCGCCTCGCTCGACGAGGCCGCCGGCATCGACGTGTCCGGATGGGCGGGCTTCGGGATCGCGCTCGCCGTGGCCGTCGTGGCGACCGGCGGTCTGCTCGCCACGTTCTGGCGCCCCCAGCGGCCCGCGCCGGAACCGGCGGCGAGTCCCGAACCCCTTGAGCAGGAGGCCAGTTGACGCGTGTTGGGTTCATGGCCTGGGCAGCCAGGGCGCTCCCATGGCCCGCCGGATCATCGACGCGGGCTACGAGACGACCCTGTGGGCCCGCCGCCCCGCCACCTCGTCCCGTTCGCCGGCACCCCGGCCCGGCGGGCCGCCTCCCCGGCGGACCTGGCCGTGGTCAGTGACCTGGTCTGCGTCTGTGTCGTCGACGACGCTGACGTCGAGGAGGTCGTCACCGGCGAACGCGGTGTCCTCGCCGGGCTGCGCAAGGGCGGGGTGATCGCCGTGCACAGCACCGTCCACCCCGACACCTGCCGCGGCCTCGCCGGACCGCGCCCGCACCCAGGCGTCTCCCTCATCGACGCCCCGGTCAGCGGCGGCGGCCCCGCGGCGGCCGAGGGCAGACTGGTGGTGATGGCGGGGGGCGAGCCCGGAACGGTGGCCTACTGCCGGCCGGTCTTCGCGACCTACGGCGACCCGGTCGTCCACATGGGGCCGCTCGGCACCGGACAGCTCGCGAAACTCCTCAACAACGTGCTGTTCACGGCCCTTCTGGCCACCGCCGCCGACACCCTCGCCCTGGGCCGCGACCTGGCGATCGCCCCGGCCGCCCTCGCCCAGCTCCTCGCGCACGGCAGCGCCGGCAGCTTCGCCCTGAACCGCGTCGCGGCCGCCGGCGGCACCCTCGACCGTCTCGCCGCCCACGCCGGACCCCTGCTGCGCAAGGACGTCCGGCTGGTCACCGACGTCGCCGAGGCGGCCGGTGCAGAGCCGGACGTCGTCACGTCGGCCGCGACCGCCGCGCTCGCCCTGATGAACAGGCACCAGCCGACGCCCGGTTGAGGCCTCCCCCGGCGTTCCTTCGCGAGCGGGCCCATGACGCGAGGCCGCCAGACGTCAGCGCCGTGCCGTGACATGAGGCCGCCACACGTCAGTGCCGTGTCGCGATCGACGCGCTCTCGGGTACGGCGGACGAGGCGACGACCCGCCCGGCAGGCCGTCGGCGGCGGTCCAGGAGCGCCGCCAGGACGGAGAGCAGCAGCGCGCTGGAGGCGAGAAGCGCGCCGATCCAGTTCGGGGAGGTGTAGCCGAGCCCGCCCGCGATGGCTACGCCGCCCAGCCAGGCGGCCAGCGCGTTGCCGAGGTTGAAGGCACCGATGTTGGCGGCGGACGCCAGGGTCGGTGCGGCCGCGGCCTGGTCCAGCACCCACTTCTGCAGCGGTGGCACGGTCGCGAACCCGAGAGCGCCGATCAGCGCCAGCGTCAGCGCGGCCGGCACCTTGTCGTGGGCCGTGACCGTGAACAGCAGCAGGGCCAGGGACAGCGCGCCCAGCGCGGTGAACAGCATCGGCATCAGCGCCCGGTCGGCGAACCGGCCGCCCACCAGGTTGCCCAGGAACATCCCCCCGCCGAACAGCACCAGCAGCCAGGTGACCGCGCCGGACGAGTAGCCGGCGACCTCGGTCATCATCGGCGTGATGTAGGTGATCGCGGCAAACACGCTCCCGAAGCCGAGCACCGTCATCGCCATCGCGAGCCAGACCTGGACGTTGCGGAAGGCGGCGAACTCGGTGCGCAGGGTGTGGGTCTCGGGCCGGCCCGTCTCCGGCACCAGCCTGGCCACACCGAGAAGGCCCACGACGCCGAGCGCGGCGACGCCGGCGAAGGTGACCCGCCAGCCGGCGGCCTGTCCGACGTACGTCCCCACTGGGACGCCCACGATGTTGGCGACCGTCAGACCCGTGAACATCAAGGAGATGGCCGAGGCCTTCTTCGCCGGCGCGACCAGTCCTGCCGCCACCACCGATCCGATGCCGAAGAACGCTCCGTGCGCGAGCGAGGCGACCACCCGGCCGATCAGCATCACCGCGAAGACGGGCGCGAGCGCCGACAGCACGTTGCCCACGACGAACACGCCCATCAGGAACATCAGCATCTTCTTGCGGGAGACCCTGGTGCCCAGAACGGTCAGCACGGGCGCGCCCAGGACCACGCCCAGCGCGTAACCGGAGACCAGCCATCCGGCGGTGGGGATGGAGACCCCGAAGTCACCCGCGACCTGGGGCAGCACACCCATGATCACGAACTCGGTGGTGCCGATCCCGAAGGCCCCGATGGCCAGGGCCAGAAGGGCGAGAGGCATGGGAGAAACCTTCCAGAAGATTGCTTGTTGCGCTTACGAGCGTCGACAATAGTTGCAGACGCGGGATAAATGCAAGCGCAGAGAATGCCGGTTGCCGATAGCACGCGTACGCATGCATCTGTTCAGGAGAAAGCCCCCGCGACGAGCGTGCGCACGGGGGCTGGGGGCCGCGGGGGCTTCGGGGTCAGACGGGGACGCGCAGGGTCTCGACCGCCTTCACCAGCGGGGCGAGTTCCGGATTCCGGGCGGCCTCGTCGAGGGCCTCGCGCAGGGCCGCCTCGTTGGTGGGGCGGGCCTCCTCCAGCAGCTTCAGGCCGGCCTCGGTGACATTGGTGTAGATGCCTCGCCGGTCGGTGGGGCACAGGTAGCGCGTCAGCAGCCCGCGGTCCTCCAAACGGGTGACCAGCCGGGTCGTGGCGCTCTGGCTCAGCACGACCGCGTCGGCGACCTGCTTCATCTGCAGATGGCCGCCCTCACCGTCGTGCTGTCGGCTCAGCACGTCCAGCAGCGAGTACTCCCGCACGCTCAGATCGTGCCCGGCCTGCAGCGCGCGCTCGATGTGCGCCTCGATCCTGCCGTGCAGCAGCGAGAGAGCGCACCAGCCCTGGGCGAGAGCCGTGAGCGCGGGGTCGGTGGCGGTCATGGCCTCAAGGATAAGCCACCGGTGAAATTACCGGCGGGGGCATGTAGGGCGCGCGTGCAAGCGGCTCCTGCCTGCTATACATCGTGCCGTGGCGGACACTCCCCAGGGATTCCAGGCAGGACAGACGGCCCTCGTCGTACGGGTCCCCGAGGCGGAACCGGCGGTCGGGACTTGGCGCGAGCGCCTCGACCCGACCTTCCGGACGGGAGTCCCGGCCCATGTCACCGTGCTCTTCCCCTTCCTGCCCGCGGACACCGTCGACGACGCGGTCTGCGCCGCCCTCGAGGAGGTGATCGGCCGGCACCGGCCCTTCGACGTGCGGTTCGAGCGTTCCGGCCGCTTTCCCGGGCTGCTCTACCTCGCTCCCCAGCCCGACGCCCCCTTCCGCCGCCTCACCGAGGAGATCGCCGAGCGCTGGCCGGAAGCGCCGCCGTACGGCGGAAAGTACGAGCCCGTCCCGCACCTGACCGTCGCCCAGACGCACGACGAGAGTGTTCTGGCCGAAGCGGAGGCCGAGTTGGCCGTCCACCTTCCCGTCGTGGCTCGCGTGGCCTCGGTCGACCTCGTGGTCTTCGACGGCACTGGGTGGCGGCAGCGGGCGGCCTTCGCGTTGGGGCGCCCGGACGCCCCTGGTGACGCCTAAGGCCTCGCCAAGTGGCGCATGGTCAGGGCCAGTTGCAGTCTGAGACGGCCCTGCGGGGTGCGCAGGGGCCAGCCCAGCAGGTGTTCGGCCTGGGTGAGGCGGTCCTGGAGCGTCGAGTGGTGCACGTTGATCTCGGCGGCCGCCGCCCGCTGGCTCGCCGTTGCGGCCACGGCGTGCAGGGTGGTCAGCAGACCGGGCACCGCGACCGCCGCCGCTTCGACGGCACGCACATCGGGCGGCGGTTCGGCACCCGGTACGACCAGATCCGCGAGCAGCGCGATGCCGCCCAGCTCATCGGCGTACACCACGCGCGGACCGGGATCGAGCGGCGTGCCGTCGGCCGTGAACCGCAGCGCCGTGCGGGCGGCGGCCCAGGACGCCGGCAGATCGAGCACGGGTACGGCCGGTCCGACCCCGAGGCGACCGCCGGCCAGCTCCGACTCCGCGGGACGCCTGCCCCCGGGGGTGACCAGGACGCGGGGCGGCCCGGCACCCGGAGCGACAGCCCGCAGTCGTACGGCGGGATCGGCGGGGTCGACGCCCAGGCGGCGAGCCGCATGCAGCCGCGTCGGCTCCAGAACCGTGCGGTCCAGCAGCGTCTCGATCAGCGCGGGATCATCGGCGGCGGAGGCCGGCGCGCGACCCCGGGTACGGTCCAGGACGAGCCGTACCGCGCCCGCCGCCCGTTCCAGGATCACCGCGTCCACCACGCTGGGCACGGTTCCGGCCCGTTCCAGCCACAGGGCGGGGACGCCGCCGGGCTCCAGTGCCGCACATGGCCAGTCGGGGTCCGGCTTGGTCTCCGAGTCCTTGCGCGTACCGTCCGGCTCGACCCGTACCCGCACGTGCCGCGCCGCGTCGACCAGCCGCGCCGGGCACCCGGCCAGCACCGCCGCCCCACGCACCAGGGCCTCCAACCCGGCCCTGCTCTCGGCCAGCCGGTCGAAGTAGGAGATGACCTGCACCGCGGCCCCGGCATCCGGATCCACCGCGGTCAGCCGTCCCGCCAGCTCTTTCATACGCACATGGTGCGCCATCGGAGCGCCGGGAGGGACCCTCGGGACTGCGGTCATGCTTGGGGCGGGCGCCAGGTCACCCGCCGTCGGCCCGTCGCGGAGGGCGGGTCGTGCGCGGCGGGTCTGCAGTGCGGGTGTCGGTTGTTGTCCTGGGGCGCGGCCGCCGTGCCAGTGCCTGTCGTCGTCCCGGGGGTTTCAGCCACCGTGCCAGTGCCATCCGCCGCCCCGGAACTAGCGCCACCCCCGCCGCGCCGCCGCGGCTCCGTCAGCCAAGAAGCCTGCGCAGCCAGTTCACATGGGCCGCTCGGGACGCCTGGGACAGGGACGCCTGGGGGGCGAAGCCGTCGAAGCCGTGGAAGCCGCCCGGCCAGACGTGCAGTTCGGCGACGCCGCCCGCCTGCCAGATGCGGGAGGCGTAGGCGACGACCTCGTCACGGAAGGTCTCCGCGGAGCCGACGTCCAGGAAGGCCGGCGGCAGGTCGGTGAGGTCCTCGGCGCGGGCCGGTGCGGCGTAGGGGGAGACGTCCGGGCCGCCGCGCGCCGCGCCGAGCAGGGCCGTCCAGCCGGTCTCGTTGGCCGTGCGGTCCCAGACGCCGAGGCCCGCCATCTGGTGGCTGGAGGGCGTGTCGTTGCGGTCGTCGAGCATCGGGCACATCAGCACCTGGCCGATCGGCCGGGGACCCTTGCGGTCCCGGGTGAGCAGGGCGAGCGCCGCGCTGAGCCCGCCGCCGGCGCTGGCTCCGGCGATCACGATCCGCTCGGGATCGGCGCCGAGTTCCGCCGCGTGCTCGGCCGTCCAGACCAGCCCGGCGTAGACGTCCTCGATCGGCGCCGGGTGTGGATGCTCCGGCGCCAGCCGGTACTCGACCGACACGACGACCGCGTCCAGCTCCTTCGCCCAGGTGAGCGGCACGTCCACGCCGACCCGGTTGTTGCCGATGATCATGCCGCCGCCGTGCACGTGGTAGACGAGCGGACGCGGCCCGGCCGTCGGCTCGGCGGCCGGGCGGCAGATGAGCAGCGAGATGTCCGGCGCGTTCTCCGGCCCGGGCACGGTGCGGTCCTCGACCTCGAAGAAGCCGTCCGCCGTGAGGTCGAGCTGGGCGAGCATCTCGATGCCCGGTCCCATGCGCACGGTGTCGATCTCGTCCAGGGTGAGCCCGGGCGAGATCATGTCCTTGATCAGCTCCAGGGCTCCGGCGAGCTCGGGGTCGAACGGGGGCGGCACCAGGGTCATGGCTTTCTCCTCACGCGGGGCGCGGCGGCTCGTGTCCGACATGATCGGGGCATCGGTCGTCGTCCGGACCGCCGCCGTCCGGCGGAACCTGCCCGCCAGGCGGCGGGTCCCCCGAGCCGCAAGGAGCCGACTGCCTTCCGTTCGCCTGGGCGTGGCGCAAGAGATCGCCGGCGCCGACAACACCGTCGGATCCACCCCCCCCCACGACGTGTCGCCGTCGCCTAACGGGCCCTCTTCGCCCGCATCATCACGCAGTCGAACTCGACCACCCGGCCCGTGGCGGGGTCCCGGGAGACCGAGTACAGGCCGGTCGTCTCGAAGCCGGCGGCCTCGTACGCGGCCACGGCCTCGTCCATCCGCGGGCTGCCCTCGTACAGCCGCAGCAGGGCGACCTCGGACAGCAGGCCCACGAACTCCCCGATCCGGTCCCCGGCGCCCGTGAACACCTCCAGGTCGTAGCCCTGGGTGTCCATCTTCAGGAACGGGCGCGGATCGTCGATGCCGTCGAGGGCCTCGTCCATCACGTCGGCCAGGCGGCGGACGCGGACCTCCTCGGTGCGGGTCTCGGTGAAGCGCTCGTAGCGGCCGCGGCCGTAATCGCTGGGCGGCAGCAGCGAGTTCATGGTGTCCCACCCGGTGTGGATGGCCGTGACGCGCTCCTCGCGGCCCAGGGCGAGCCGGTGCACCCGCCACTCGGGGTCACCGGCCGCCGCATCGGCCAGCCGCTCGAAGGCGGCGGAGGCGGGCTCGAAGGAGACGATCCGGCCGGTGTAGCCGAGCTCGCGCAGTTCCCTGCCGTACTGACCGGTGTTGGCGCCGACGTCGAACACGCAGTTGACGTCGTACAGGTCCAGCATCTCGCCGACGTGCTGATGACACAGGAACTCGGAGGCCAGCGACTGCAGGTCGCGCCCGGTCTCGTCCGTCGCCCCCGCCCGTACGCCCGACTCGGGCAGCAGGTCGCGCAGTCGTTCGTAAAGGGTCCGCATTGGATCATCCTCGCAGAGGCGACCGTACGCACGCCCACCCCGGTACTTGACTTCGAGAGCGCTCGAAGATCTAGCGTCGCCGATGACGGCGAAGACGCGGGCGAACGGAGAACGACATGCGGGTGGGCGTGCACATCAACCGGTTCGACCACGGCGCCGGTGCACCCGCGCTCGGCGCCGAACTCGCCGCCGCGGGCGCCGCTGCCGAGGCGGCCGGGGTCAGCTGGCTGTCGGTGATGGACCACTACTTCCAGATGGAGTTCAACGGCGGCGCCGAGGACCCGATGCTGGAGGCCTACACGACCCTCGGCTATCTCGCCGCCCGCACCTCCACCCTCCGGCTCGGCGCGCTGGTCACCGGAGTGACCTACCGCCACCCCGGTCTGCTGGCCAAGATTGCCACGACCCTCGACGTGCTGTCCGGCGGACGCGCCATCCTCGGTATCGGGGCCGCCTGGTACGACCGGGAGCACGCCGGGCTCGGCGTGCCCTTCCCACCGCTGGCCGAACGCTTCGAGCGGCTGGAAGAGGTCCTGCAGATCTGTCTGCAGATGTGAGACCCCGAGAACAACGGCCCCTTCGAGGGCCGGTACTACCGCCTGGCCGAGACCCTGTGCGTCCCGGCGCCCGTCAGCAGCCCGCACCCCGAGATCATGATCGGCGGAGGAGGGGAGAAGAAGACCCTGCGTCTGGTCGCGCGGTACGGCGACGCCTGCAACCTCTTCGCGACCTCACCGGAGGAGGTCCGGCACAAGCTGGAGGTGCTGCGCGCCCACTGCGACAGCGAGGGCCGCGACTACGACGCCGTCCGCAAGACCGTCGCGTACGGCGGCGAGCCCGCGACCGACGGCGACCTCGACGCGTTCCTGCGGGACATCGGCGGCTACACCGGACTCGGCATCGACACGGTGATCCTCGCCCCGCGCCTGGGCGAGACGGCGGCATGGATGGAGCGGTTCGTCGCACCGCTCGTGCCGCGCCTCGCCGACCTGGACTGACCTCACGCGGGCCGGCTGCGGGAGACGATACGCGTCCCGCAGCCGTCGACCGTGCGGACCTGCAGCGAACCGCACGCGCAACGCGTCCACAGAGTGGTCCCGGCCGCCGTGACGTGCCGGGAGACGACCTTGAAGGGCTCGACGCCGTCGGGCCAGCCGCAGTGCGGGCAGGCAGTACCGGTGGTGCTGGTCATGGCTGTGTGCTCCTCGTACGTGATGACAGGCGGACCGTCGCGACACAGCCAAGGGTGCGGCGAGGAATCCGTTCACGTCCAGGTTGACTTTCCGGACGTCACCTTGAAGCGTGGGCTTCATGATTGACCTGCGCCGGCTCCATGTCCTGCGGGCGGTCGCGCACTACGGCACGGTCACCGCCGCCGCCCAGGCCCTGCACTTCACCCCGTCCGCCGCCTCTCAGCAGATCCGTCAGCTCGCCCGCGACCTGGGCGTCGACCTGCTCCAGCCGCAGGGACGCGGGGTACGGCTGACCCCGGCCGCCGAGAGTCTGCTCGCGCACGCCGACGCGATCCAGGCCCGCTGGGAGCAGGCCGAGCTCGATCTGCGGGCCGACCACGGCGACCCGGCCGGGCCGCTGCGCGTGAGCGGATTGTCGGTGGCCGCCTCGGTGCTCCTCGCCCCGATGGCGGCCAGGCTTCAGAAACGGCATCCCCGACTCGCCGTCCGCATCCGGGAGGCGGGGGTGCCGGAGAGCTTCGACCTGCTCTTCGAGGGGGAGACGGACCTGGCGATCGTCGAGGCCACCCCGCACAACCCGCCGCTGGGCGACGCCCGCTTCGACCAGCGGCCGCTGCTGGACGACCCGTTCGACCTCGTCGTACCGGACGGGCACGAGTTGGCCGGGCGGGCGCGGGTCGATCTCGCGGACGCGGCGCGGGAGGCCTGGATCGCGCCCATGCCGGACAGTCCCTGCCGTACGCATGTGATGTCCGCGTGCGGCAAGGCCGGGTTCAACCCCGACGTGGTTCACCTGGCCGTGGACTGGAACGTCACGGCCCACCTGGTCGCGGGCGGGCTCGGCGTGGCATTGATCCCGCGCATGGCGCAGCTCACCCCGCAGCTGCCGATCACGCGCGTGCGCTGCGCGGGCAACCCGCACCGCAAACTGCTGACCTGCACCCGCCGGGGCGGCCGGGAGCGGCCCGCGGTGGCGGCCGCCCTCGGGGAGCTGCGCGAGCTGGCGGCGACGGTGGTGGCCTGACACACGGAAGGGCCGCGGCCTCGCGGCCACGGCCCTTCGGTGCGGGTCCTGGTCAGGCGGCGACGGTCTCGCCCGCGTGGCCGTGCAGACGGGCGACGACCTCGGTCAGCTGGGCGGCGACCTCGGCGTCGTCGGCCGGGTGGGTCTCGGCGAAGCGGGTCAGCGAGCCGGGGATGGACAGCTTGAGGTCCTCGATGACCTTGCCGCCGGCGATGCCGACGGCCTTGCGGGCCTCGTCCTGCGCCCATACGCCGCCGTACTGGCCGAACGCGGTGCCGACGACGGCGACCGGCTTGCCACCGAAGGCGCTCGCGCCGTAGGGGCGGGACAGCCAGTCGATGGCGTTCTTCAGGACGGCCGGGATGGTGCCGTTGTACTCGGGGGAGAAGAGCAGGAACGCGTCGGCGGACTGGGCGGCGGCGCGCAGGCGGGCGGCGGCGGCCGGGACGTCGCCCTCGACGTCGATGTCCTCGTTGTAGAACGGGATCTCGGACAGGCCCTCGAAGATCTCGACGTCCGCGCCCTCGGGCGCGAACTTGACGGCCGCCTCGGCGAGCTGGCGGTTGGTCGAACCGGCGCGAAGGCTGCCGACGAGCGCGAGGATGCGGACAGACATGGGGGACTCCAAAGGGCTGAAACATTGCCGTTACGATCCGGACCGAGGTCCGTTTTCACTTTCTAGCACCATAACCGGACCGCGGTCCAGTTTTCTTCCCCATGCTTTACGCTGTCTTCATGTCCGCCTCCCTGCCGCCGTTCCCGACGCCGCACGAGCCCGTCGGTGAGCCTGAGTTGCTGCAGCTCGGCACCGCCGAGGAGCACCCCTGCCTGCGCGCCGACGCCGCGCGCAACCGGGCCCGGCTGCTGGAGGCCGCGGCCCGGCTGATCGCCGAGCACGGTGTGGCCGGGGTGACGATGGAGGCGGTCGCCGCCGCGGCCGATGTCGGCAAGGGGACCGTCTTCCGCCGCTTCGGCGACCGGACCGGGCTGCTGATGGCCCTGCTCGACCACTCCTCGCGCACCCTGCAGGCCGACTTCCTCGGCGGTCCGCCGCCGCTGGGCCCCGGGGCGCCGCCCTTGGAGCGGCTGCGAGCGTTCGGCGTGGCGGTGTTGTACCGCTCGGCCGAGCAGCTGGACCTGCAGCTGGCGGCCCAGTCGGAGCCGACCCGGCGCTACGGCCACCCCTCGGCGCGGGCGATGGCCATGCATGTCACCGTCCTGCTGCGGCAGGTCGTGCCCGACGCCGACTGCGAGCTGCTCGCCCAGACGCTGATGAGCTACCTCGACCCCGCGCTCATCCACCACCGCACCCGGCAGTGCGGCATGCCGCTGGAGCGGCTCGAGACCGGCTGGGTGGACCTGGTCGCCCGCGTAACGGGCACGGAGCCGCCACGCTGAGCCGGACTCCGCCTGTGGCCGCCGGCGCTGGGCGGGGTGGGGTCGTGCGGGTGGTTGGTTGCCCGAGGGGCGCTGCGCAACCGCCGCCCGGAGCCTTGCTCGACCGTGCGTGCGGTTGCTGTGCAAGCCGCTGCGCTGAACCCGGCTCAGTTCTGCGCGGTGAACATCTCGACCAGGCGCCGGGGGGCGTCGGCGCGGAACAGTAGCTCGCCCTGTTGCGCCGACTCCGTCGCCGAGAACTCGCTGCGGGGGAACATCTTCTCCTCGTAGGCGGCGAGCGCCGCCTCGGTGTCCCCCGGGTGCGCCACCAGCGCGAGGGCGAGTTCGGCCCCGTCCAGCAGGGCGAGGTTGGCGCCCTCGCCGGCGAACGGGGACATCAGATGCGCGGCGTCGCCGAGCAGCGTGACGCCCGGGACCCGGGCCCAGCGGTGGCCGACCGGCAGGGCGTGGATCCGGCGCGGCACCAGCGCGCCGTCGGCGTCGGCGACCAGCGCCCGCAGGCGCTTGTCCCAGCCGGCGAACTCCTCGAGGACCCGCGTCCTGGCGCCCTCGGCGTCGGTGAAGTCGATGCCGTCGAGCCACTCCTCGGCGCACTCCAGCGCGGCGTAGACATGCAGACTGCCGTCGCTCTCACGGTGCGCGAGGAAGCCCCGGCCCTCCCCGAGTGCGAAGAGCATGCCGCCGCCGACCACTTCGGCGCCCACCGGATGCCGTACGTCCGCGTCCCGCAGGTCCGCCTCGACGAAGGAGACGCCCGTGTAGCGGGGCCGGGCGTCGGACACGAGCGGACGCACCGTCGACCAGGCGCCGTCCGCGCCCACCAGCAGATCCGTGGTGAAGGCGGTGCCGTCGGCCAGGGTCACCTCGTGCCGGCCATCGCCCGCCGGCCGCGCGCCGGCGACCTTCGCGCCCCAGCGGACGGTGTCCCGCGGCAGTGAGCCGAGCAGCAGGTCGCGCAGGTCGCCGCGGTCGATCTCGGGACGGCCGCCGTCCTCGTCGGGACGGTCCAGGAGGACCGTCCCGTCCGGCTCCAGGACCCGGGTGGCCTGCCCGCCCTGGTGGGTCCGGGCCAGGAAGTCCTCGTACAGGCCTGCGGCGCGCAGCGCCACCTGGCCGGAGTCCTCGTGGATGTCGAGCATGCCGCCCTGCGTACGGGCGGCGGGGGAGGCGTCCAGTTCGTAGACGGCCGCCTGGACGCCGTGCACGTGCAGCACGCGGGCCAGAGCGAGGCCGCCGAGACCTGCGCCGATGATCGTGACGGGGTGGTGGGAGGTCATGTCGTGTCTCCTTGGGGTCGGTCGGGTACGGCGGTCCGTTCGATGCCCGCGATCAACGTCCGGAACGCCCAGGACAGGCGCTCCTCGGGGGCTCCGGCGAGCAGCGCGCCGCCGAGTGCGGCGGTGCGCGGGTGGGTGCGCTCGGACAGGCCGGCCAGGGTGCGGCGCAAGGCGTCCCAGTCCTCCTCGGACGCCTCCTCGACATGCTCGGCGGCCGTGGCGGTGGCGTGCTGCAGCAGCAGATCCACGCCCCAGGCGGCCTGCGCGGGCGGCACACCGCCCTCGTCGAGCAGGGCCAGCAGGGTCTCGATCAGATTCAGGTAGTGCGGTCCGCTCGGCCGGGCGGTGAGCGCGGAGCGGGCCAGGGTCGGGTGCTCGAAGAGCATCGCGGTGTACGCGGTGAGCACCCGCTCCAGCCGCTCGCGCCAGTCGCCCCCGGCGGGGGCCGGCCCGACGGTGCCCAGCAGCTCGTCCAGGACGGCCGCGTGCAGCTCGGCGGTGTTGCGGACGTACACGTAGAGCGACGCCGGGCCGGTGTCCAGCTCCTGCGCCAGGCGCCGCATGGTCACCTTCCCCAGGCCCTCGGCCCGCAGGATCTCCACGGCCGCGGCGACGATGCCCTCCCTGGTCAGGGCGGGCTTGGCGGGCCGCTCACGACGGCTGCGGGGGGTGTCGGGTCGGTCGGTCATGACGCAACCATAACGAACATGTTCGCCGCGAACAAGTTCGTGACGAACATGTTCGTGACGAATGTGTTTGTCCACCGCGCCGCGGCTCCGTTCCGCCCCCACCGGGGCAGGCGCCTCCGCTTCTGCGAAGATGCGGTACGTCATGGTGCAGATACCGAAAATGCCCGAGCCCGCGTTGCCCGCACCGCGCTCCGTGCCCACGAGCGCCGATGTGGCCCGCCTGGCCGGCGTCTCGCGCGCGACCGTCTCCTACGTCCTGAACAACACCAGCGCCGTCCGCATCAGCGAACCGACCCGGCGCCGCGTCCAGGAGGCCGCCAAGGAACTCGGCTACGTACCGCACGCCGCCGCCCGCAGCCTGCGCGCCGGACACAGCCGCATGGTCCTGATGCCGGCCCCGACCATCCCGGTCGGCCCGCTCTACAGCCAGTTCATCAACGAACTGCAGTGGGCGCTCGGCCGCCTCGACTACACCGTCGTCCAGTACGGCACCGTCGGCCTGCACGGCGACGAGGCCGCCCGGGCCTGGGCGGAACTGCGCCCCGTCGCCGTCCTGGTGCCCGGCGCCGGTCTCGGCCCGCAGGGTGTCGCGGTGCTCAAGGGTTCCGGCGCCCGCGCCGTCGTCACTCTCGGCCCCGAGGCGGTCGAGGGTGCCTACGCCCTGCTCATGGACCACGAGACCGTGGGCCACTGCGCCGGCGGTCACCTCTTCGACCGAGGCCGGCGCCGCATCGGTGTCGTCGTACCCGAGGAGGGCGGCCTGGAGGTCTTCTCCCAGCCCCGCCTGGAAGGGGTGCGCCGCGCCCTGGCCGGCACCGACGCCACCGTCACCGAGCTGTCCCTCGCCTACGAGGAGGAGTCCGCCGCGCGCCTCGCCGCCCGCTGGCGCGAACTCGACCTGGACGCCGTGTTCGCTTACAACGACGAGTACGCGATGCTGTTGATGCGGGCCCTGCAGGACGTGGGCGTGCGCGTTCCGGAGGAGACGGCCGTGATCGGTGCCGACGACCTCATGCTCGGCCGGCTGCTCAGGCCCCGTCTGAGCACGGTCCACATCGAGCTGCCGTCCGGCCGCGACCTCGCCGAACTCGTCGACCGCGCGGTGCGCAACCCCGCCGCCGCGCCCGAGACGCACAAGGTGCTCGGAGCCACGGTGATCCACCGCGACTCCAGCTGAACCCAGGGGAGGCGGCCATGCGCACCACGGTCGGCATCATCGGCGGCGGCCCCGCCGGGCTCCTCCTCGCCCGGTTCCTGCACCGCGCCGGGATCGACTGCGTGGTCCTGGAGGCCAGGACGCGTGCGTACGTCGAGCGCCGCCAGCGCGCCGGAATGCTGGAGCAGGGGACGGTCGACGCCCTGCGCGAGGCCGGCGCCGCCGAGCGGCTGAACGCCGAGGGCCTGGTGCACCAGGGCATCGAGCTGCGCTTCGACAGGGAGCGCCACCACATCGACTTCCCCACCCTCACCGGCCGCACGGTCACCATCTACGCCCAGACCGAGATCGTGAAGGACCTCGTCGCCCTCCAACTGGCCGACGGGCCACCGCTGTTGTTCGAGGCCGAGGCGCTGGGCATCGAGAAACCCGAGAGCGCCTCACCCGTCGTACGGTTTCTGCACGAGGGCCGCGAGCAGACGCTGACCTGCGACTGGGTGGTCGGCGCCGACGGCTTCCACGGCATCTCCCGCGACACCTTCCCCGCCGCCGTGAGCCGCACCTACGAACGCGGCTACCCCTACTCCTGGCTCGGCATCCTCGCCGACGTCGCGCCCTCCTGCGAGGAGCTGATCTACGCCCGCGGCCGGGGCGGCTTCGCCCTGCACAGCATGCGCTCCCCGCACGTCTCCCGTCTCTACCTGCAGGTTCCCAACGACAGCGACCCCGAGGACTGGCCGGACGACCGGATCTGGGACGAACTCGCCGCCCGTTTCGCCATCGACGGGGACTGGACCCTCGACCGCGGCCCGATCACCGCCAAGTCCGTGACCCCGATGCGCAGTTTCGTGCACGAGCCGATGCGCCACGGCCGGCTGCTGCTGGCCGGGGACGCCGCCCACATCGTCCCGCCCACCGGAGCCAAGGGCCTCAACCTCGCCGTCTCCGACGTCCGCGTCCTGGCCCGAGCCTTCGCCGAACTGCACCGCACCGGATCCGAGCGACTGCTCGACACGTACTCCGACACGTGCCTGGAGCGTGTGTGGCAGGCCACGCGTTTCTCGTACGACATGACTAAGATGTTGCATGCTCAACCAGATGGGGATGCCTTCGAGAACCGGATGCAGCTCGCCCGACTGCGCCGTATCACCGCATCCCGCCACGCGGCGGCCGAACTGGCCGCGAACTACACGGGACTTCCGCTCATGACCTGAGTCCCGCCGGTGACGAAACGGAGAGCCGTCATGCCGTTGCTCGACCCGAAGACCTGGCAGCCCCACCCCTTGTCGGGGCCCGAGTACGCCGTCACGGAGCCCGCCACCGGGGACACGCTCGCCACCGTCACCCTCGCCTCCGCCGAGGACGTGGACAGGGCCGCCGAAGCGGCGCGCGCCGCCCAGACGGAATGGGCCCGTGCCCCGCACTTCGTCCGCGCCGCGGTCCTGCGCAAGGCCGGCGACCTGTTCACCGCTCACGCGGAAGAACTGCGGGAGTGGCTCGTCCGCGAGTCCGGTTCCATCCCCGGCAAGGCCGACTTCGAACTGCACGTCGCCGCCCAGGAGTGCTACGAGGCCGCCGCCCTCGCTTCCCGCCCCGCCGGCCAGGTCCTGCCCTCCGAGGCGCCCCGCCTGTCCTACACCCGGCGCGTCCCGGTGGGCGTGGTGGGTGTGATCTCCCCGTTCAACGCGCCGCTGATCCTGTCCATCCGCTCCGTCGCCCCGGCCCTGGCGCTCGGCAACGCGGTCGTCCTCAAGCCGGACCCGCGCACCGCCGTCTGCGGCGGGCTCTCCCTCGCCGCGGTCCTCGCGGAGGCGGGCCTGCCGGAGAACCTCTTCCACGTCCTGCCGGGCGGCCCGGACGTCGGCCAGGCCCTGGTCGCCGACCCGCGCGTCCCCGTCATCTCCTTCACCGGCTCCACCGCCGCCGGACGCGCCGTCGGCGAGGCCGGCGGACGCCACCTCAAGCGCGTCCACCTGGAACTCGGTGGCAACTCCGCCATGGTCGTCCTGGAGGACGCCGACCTCGATGCCGTGATCTCCACGGCCGCCTGGGGCTCCTTCTTCCACCAGGGCCAGATCTGCATGACGACCGGCCGCCACCTCGTCCACCGCTCCCTGTACGAGGAGTACGTGGAGCGTCTCGCGGCCAAGGCAGACTCGCTCGCCGTCGGAGATCCGCACCGCGAGCAGGTCCACCTCGGGCCGATCATCGACGACGCCCAGCTCACCAAGGTGCACGGGCTCGTCGAGGCCAGCACGGCACGCGGCGCCAAGGTGGCCGCCGGTGGCACCCACGACCGGCTCTTCTACCGGCCCACCGTCATCGCAGGGGTGGACGACCAGAGCCCCGCCTACGCCGAGGAGGTCTTCGGCCCGGTCGCCCCGGTACGGCCCTTCAGCAGCCCCGAGGAGGCGGCGGCCCTCGCCTCGGCCGGCGAGTACGGCCTCTCGCTCGGCATCGTCACCCGTGACACCGCCCGTGGCCTCGACCTCGCCGAGCGCATCCCGACCGGCATCGTCCACATCAACGACCAGACGGTCAACGACGAGGCCGTGGCCCCCTTCGGTGGCGTGGCCGCCTCCGGCACCGGCGCCCGCTTCGGCGGCGAGGCCAACCTGGAGGCGTTCACGGACGTGCGCTGGACGACCGTACGCGGTGATGTGGCGCCGTACCCCTTCTAGGCCTGGGCCCGCGAGGGCGTGTTGCGAAAGCGGCGCCCGCGTGGCCGCCTTTCGGCGACGACGCCGCTTTCGCAACCGGCGCCGGCCGTGCGCTAAGCGCTCCGCTGGAAGTGCCGCGCTGTGCCGTCGGTCGTCCGCGGCGCCGTCGTGGCCGGTCGCGCAGTTCCCCGCGCCCCTTCGGGGGCGCTACCGAACCGCTGCGGACTTCACCATGTCCGCTCAGCCGTGCGCCAGCCGGTGTACGACCGGTAGAGACGCTCGGTCCGCGCCGCCTGCCGGTCGCGGCGTTCGGCGACGGACGCGAGTTCGTCATGGTGCTCGTGGATCGCGGCCCGCTGGTACGCGGACTCCACCGCGAACCAGATGCCCACCAGGTTCGTCCACGTCTTGCACGCGACGTCCGCCTCGGCCTGCGCGATCTCGGCGCGGGTCGCGGCCGGCGCGTCCATCGACGGGACCGAGGCCGCGGGTCGCGCAGCCGGTGACTGTGGGCGCTCATGCACGCCGACCACGCGTGCACGGCCGTCCTGACCCGCGGGTCAATCTGGGACTACGGGGCCTACGCCGCAGGGCGGATCGCTTTCAGGTCAGTCCGCACCGGTGCCGGGCACCGCGTCCGTCACTGCCCGTTCTGCTCGGCCTGCGCCTGCTGTGCGGCCACGGCCTTGCGGACCTCGTCCATGTCCAGCTTGCGTGCCTGCCCGATGACGTCCGCCAGCGCGGCCTCGGGCAGGGCGCCCGGCTGCGCGAACACGGCGACCTGGTCACGCACGATCATCAGCGTGGGGATCGACTGGATGCCGAAGGCCGCGGCCAGCTCCGGCTGCGCCTCCGTGTCGATCTTGCCGAACACCAGGTCCGGGTTGTCCTCGGCCGCCTTCTCGTACACCGGCGCGAACTGACGGCACGGCCCGCACCAGGACGCCCAGAAGTCGATGAGGACGAACTCGTTGTCCGTGACCGTCTGGTCGAAGTTCTCCTTGGTGAGCTCCACGGTGCTGCTCATGACCTGAATTCCCTCTTCCTGCTGTCGGGGCGAAGCCGACGGAACAACACGGCCGGCCCATCACGTATTCCGCGCCCCTACCCGTGTGGCCTCAACGCACACCACCCACCAGACTGACCCCATGACGGAAACGGAAACCAACGCGTACGACGTCGTGGTGCTCGGGGCCGGGCCCGTGGGGGAGAACGTGGCCGACCGCACCCGTGCGGCCGGCCTGTCCACCGCGGTCGTGGAGAGCGAACTGGTCGGCGGCGAGTGCTCGTACTGGGCGTGCATCCCCAGCAAAGCCCTGCTGCGCCCGGCCATCGCCCGCGCCGACGCCCGACGCGTGCCCGGTCTGCGCCAGTCGGTGCAGGGCCCCCTCGACGCGGCCGCGGTCCTCGCGCATCGCAACTACTACACCTCCGACTGGCACGACGACGGCGCGGCGACATGGCTGGACGGCATCGGCGCCGACCTCTACCGCGGCAAGGGCCGGCTGACCGGCCCCCGGACGGTCACCGTCACCGGCTCGGACGGCGCGGAGCGCGTGCTCACCGCCCGGCACGCCGTCGCCGTCTGCACCGGCACCGACGCCGTGCTGCCCGATCTGCCCGGGTTGGCCGAGGTGAGGCCGTGGACCAGCAGAAACGCCACCAGCGCGCAGGAGGTCCCGGGCCGTCTCGTGGTGGTCGGCGGGGGAGTGGTGGCCACCGAGATGGCCACCGCCTATCAGGCGCTCGGCTCGAAGGTCACCCTCCTGGTGCGCGGCAAGGGCCTGCTGCCCCGGATGGAACCCTTCGCCGGGGAGCTGGTCGAGGAGGCGCTGGCGGAGGCCGGCGCGGACGTGCGGACGGGTACGTCGGTGGAGTCGGTCACGCGGGAGAACGGCACGGTCGTCGTCATGACCGGCCAGGGCGACCGCATCGAGGCCGACGAGATCCTCTTCGCCACCGGCCGCAAGCCGCGCACCGCCGACATCGGCCTGGAGACGGTCGGCCTGGAGCCGGGCGGCTGGCTGCCGGTCGACGACAGCATGCTGGTGTCGGGCAGCACCTGGCTGTACGCGGTCGGCGACGTCAACCACCGCGCGCTCCTCACCCACCAGGGCAAGTACCAGGCGCGCATCGCCGGTGCCGCCATCGCCGCCCGCGCCTCCGGCGTGCCGATCCTGGAGACGGACCCCTGGGGCGCGCACGCGGCCACCGCCGACCATCACGCGGTTCCCCAGGTCGTCTTCACCGACCCGGAGGCGGCGGCCGTCGGTCTGTCCCTCGCGGAGGCCGAGCAGGCCGGTCACCGCGTGCGTGCCGTGGACGTCGAGATGTCCTCCGCGTCCGGCGCGGGCCTGTACGCCGACGGCTACCGGGGCCGCGCTCGCATGGTCGTCGACCTGAACGAGGAGATCCTGCGCGGCGTCACCTTCGTCGGCCCCGGCGTCGGTGAACTCATCCACTCGGCGACGGTCGCGGTCGCGGGCCGGGTGCCGATCAGCCGGCTGTGGCACGCCGTTCCGTCGTTCCCGACGATCAGCGAGGTGTGGCTGCGGCTGCTGGAGGCGTACCGGGACAACTGACGACGCTCGCGCCCGGAAGCCTTGCGGCCTACGGGAGTTCGAAGCCCAGCGCCTCCGCGGCCTCCTGCGGTGTGGGCCGCGTCCAGCGCTGGGCCATCGCCTCGTTCGAGGACAGCGACCGCAGCTCCGCCCGGTCGAGGTAGAGCGTGCCGTCCAGGTGGTCCGTCTCGTGCTGCACGATCCGCGCGGGCCAGCCGCTGAACACCTCGTCCACCGGCCGCCCGTGCTCGTCCTCGCCCGTCAGCCGCACCTCGGCGGCCCGGGCCACCACGGCCTGCCAGCCCGGCACGCTCAGACAGCCCTCGAAGAAGGCGGCGCGGGCGGCGCCGAGGGGCTCGTACGACGGATTGACCAGGACCCGGAACGGCTGCGGCACCCGCCCCCGCGCCACCCGTACCTCCTCCGGCACCGGCGCCGGGTCCTCGATCACCGCGATCCGCAGCGCCACGCCGACCTGCGGCGCGGCCAGGCCCACGCCCGGCGCCGCGTGCATGGTGACGCGCAGGGCCTCGACGAAGCGGGCCAGCAGGGCGGAGTCGAGCTGTCCGTCGAAGCGCTCGGTGCCGCGCCGCAGGACGGGATCACCGGCCGTGACGATGGGCAGCGGGCCGTCGGTGGCGAGGAGTTCCTCGACCTGCTCGGCAAGTGACGGGTGGTTACGGGGAGTTGCCATGCCGTCAGCATGCCATGAACGGTCGGGGACGGTCGTAGTGCCGTGTGACGTACGCCACTTGGGCCCCCGGGAACTCGGCGTCCGCCTCCCCCGACTACTGGACCGCCACAGCACCACACCATCCCGTCCCCCGGAGAAGCCCGCCGATGTCCACCGCTCCCTCGCCGACCAAGGACGAGGCCCCGAAAGCCGAACCAACCCCCACGGCCTCCCCGGGCCCGTGGGCCTCCCTGCGGCCCCTCGTCCTGCGGCTGCACTTCTACGCCGGAGTGCTCGTCGCCCCCTTCCTGCTTGTCGCCGCCGTCACCGGTTTCCTCTATGCCGGCGCCTTCCAGGCCGAGAAGCTCGTGTACGCCCACGAGATGACCGTCGCCGAGGTCGGTGACACCAAGCTGCCGGTCTCCGAGCAGGTCAGCGCCGCCCGCAAGGCCCATCCCGAGGGCACCGTCTCCGCGGTACGGCCCTCCCCGGAGGCGGACGCCACCACCCGGGTGCTGCTGTCCGGCGTGAAGGGCGTGGATCCCGACCACACCCTCGCCGTCTTCGTCGACCCGTACACCGCGAAGGTGCGCGGGGCCCTCGAACAGTACGGCTCGACCGGCGCGTTGCCACTGCGGACCTGGATCGACGAGTTCCACCGGGACCTGCACCTCGGCGACACGGGCCGCCTCTACAGCGAGTTCGCCGCCAGCTGGCTGTGGGTGATCGCGGGTAGCGGCCTGGTGCTGTGGTTCTCCCGCCGCCGCGCCCTGCGCAAGGTCCGCGGTACCAACGGCCGGCGCCGCACGCTCGGCCTGCACGGCACCGTCGGCGTCTGGACCGCCGCCGGCTTCCTCTTCCTGTCGGCGACAGGACTGACCTGGTCGACGTACGCCGGCGCCAACATCGACGAACTGCGCACCTCGCTCGGCCAGGCCACCCCGTCCGTCTCGGCCACGGCGGGCGGCGACCACGCGGGCCACGGCGCCGCCGCCTCCGCGGGCGGGGGCGAGCACGGGGTCGGGCTCGACAAGGTCCTGTCCGCGGCCCGTGCCGAGGGTCTGACCGATCCGGTGGAGATCGTCCCGCCCGCCGACACCGGCTCCGCGTACGTGGTGCGGCAGATCCAGCGCAGCTGGCCCGAGAAGCAGGACTCCGTGGCGGTCGACCCGGCCACCGGCGAGGTCACCGACGTGCTGCGGTTCGCCGACTACCCGCTGCTCGCGAAGCTGACCCGCTGGGGCATCGACCTGCACACCGGGATCCTGTTCGGCCTGGTCAACCAGATCGCCCTGATGGCCCTGGCGCTCGCCCTGGTCCTGCTGATCGTCTGGGGCTACCGCATGTGGTGGCAGCGCGGCCGTGGTTCCTCCTTCGGCCGGCCGATCCCACGCGGCGCCTGGCAGCAGGTGCCCCCGCAGATCGTCGTCCCGTGCGTCGCCGTGATCGCCGTACTCGGCTATTTCGTCCCGCTCCTCGGTATCCCCCTGGCGGCCTTCGTCGTCGCGGACGTTCTCTACGGCGAGATAGCGCACCGGCGCGGCCGCGCCTCGGCGGGCCCTACGTAGAACACGACCGGGCCCGGCTCCTCGGGGAGCCGGGCCCGAGGTGTTCAGGCGGCCAGCGCGGCGAGTTCGGCGTCGGCCCGCTCGGTGACGGTCGCCAGGACGCGACCGGCCGCCGCGAGGTCCTCGGCCGGGATGCCGCCCCAGATCCGGGCGCTGATCTCCCCGGTCTCGGCGCTCACCCGGGTGTAGAAGTCGCGTCCGGCATCCGTGACGCGCACGTCGGACCCGTCCACGGTGACCAGGCCCTTGGCGCCCAGTTCCGCGATGACGCCCCGCGCCTCGGCGGCCTCGACCTTGAGGGAGCCGACGACCTGGGCCACGAGGGCCTCGTGCTCGACCGGCTGCCCGGCGACGACGACGAGCCGGAGGGTGATCTGCTGCTGGAAGGTGGCGCCGTGCCGGTCCAGGACGTTCTCCAGGACGGCGCGGGCGGCGTAGTGCGCCAGGCCCAGGGCCCGGGCATCGGCGACGGGTTCGGTGGTGGTCATGACTGCTCCTTCTCGTTCTGGTCGTTCTCGCTGAACGGATCAAGAGGTGCGTCGAGCAGGGCCACGAGGTCGCGGGTGAACTCCTGGGCACGCGGCGCGTCGAGGCCGCCGAGCGGCGCCAGGAACTGCCGCAGCAGACCCTGTACGACCGTGATGGCGCGCCCGGTGACCTCGCGCCCCTGGTCGGTGAGGGCCAACTGCACCGCGCGCGGGTCCCGGGGGTCGCGGGTGCGTTCCACGAGTCCGGCCGACTCCAGGCTGCGGGCCAGCTTGGAGACGTACAGCGGCTCCAGGCCGGTGTGGTCGGCCAGCCGGCGCTGGCTGGGGCGTTCGCCGGTGCGCTGCATGCCGTACAGCGAGGCGACCAGCGAGTACTGGGCGTGGGTGAGGCCCAGCGGGACCATCGCCCGGTCGACGGCGACCCGCCATTTCATCGACAGACGCCACACCAGGAACCCGGGCGTCGCGTTCTCGTAACCGCTGCTCATGAGAGATACCGTACATGGCTACTATGTCCATGGCTACTATTTTGCTGGGGCGGCTACGGGACTAGGTTGTGCGCCATGAGCAATCTTGATCGCGAGGCGGTTCCCGCGCTGTGCGGCGGCCGTGGCTTCGTCGTGGCGGAGCCGGTGCGCGAACTCCTCAGTCCTCGCCGGGTCCCGCTCGGCGAGTCGACCGAAGTCCGCCGGCTGCTGCCCAACCTGGGCCGCCGCATGGTCGGCGCCTGGTGCTTCGTCGATCACTACGGCCCCGACGACATCGCCGACGAACCCGGCATGCAGGTCCCGCCGCACCCCCACATGGGCCTGCAGACGGTCAGCTGGCTGCACGAGGGCGAGGTACTGCACCGCGACTCGACCGGCAGCCTCCAGACCATCCGCCCCCGCGAGCTCGGCCTCATGACCTCGGGCCGGGCCATCAGCCACTCCGAGGAGAGCCCCCGCCCGCACGCCCGCTTCCTGCACGGCGCGCAGCTGTGGGTCGCCCTCCCGGACGGCCACCGCCACACCGACCCGCGCTTCGAGCACCACGCCGAACTCCCACGCGTCACCGCGCCCGGGCTCACGGCCACCCTCATCCTCGGCGACCTGGACGGCGCGACCTCGCCCGGCACGACGTACACCCCGATCGTCGGCGCCGACCTGGCACTGACCCGCGGCGCTGAGGTACGCCTCCCGCTGGAGCCGGACTTCGAGTACGCCGTGCTGTCCATGTCCGGCGAGGCCCATGTCGACGGCGTGCCGGTGCTGCCGGGCTCGATGCTCTACCTCGGCTGCGGCCGCACCGAACTCCCCCTGCGCGCCGAGTCGGACGCGGGCCTGATGCTCCTGGGCGGCGAGCCGTTCGAGGAGGAGCTCGTGATGTTCTGGAACTGGATCGGACGGTCCCAGGAAGAGATCGAGCAGGCGCGCCGGGATTGGATGGAAGGCACCCGGTTCGGCGAGGTGAAGGGCTACGACGGGGCGCCACTGCCCGCACCGGAGCTGCCGCCGGTCCCGTTGAAGCCGCGGGGAAGGGTGCGCTGACCTGCGGAAACGCGTCACCGTTGGTGGTCGCAGGGCGGAAGACGGTCGGGTAATTCTCACTGTCTTCCACCTGCTTGCCGGAAGGCGTCCAAACAGCCGGCTGGCTTAGGCCGGTGCGGTTGGCGATTCCACGGTGTGGCTGTCTGTGGGCGGCTGTGGCAGGACTCTTGCTGACCTAATGCTGACTTTGCTGACGCATCGTCAGGCTCGGGGGAGGGGGTCTTTTCCGAGGTCCGGCGCTTGCGTAGGCGTTTGCAGGTTCGGTGGTGTCCGGACCGATGCTGACCTGGCTGGCGGTCGAGTCGGGCGTTGCGGAGGGATGGCGTTGCTCACACTGCTGTCTTGTGGAGATTCCATAAGATTCCGATATCACCGCTGTCTTTCGGTAGCGCCGCTTGCGTCCGATCCGAAAGGTGCTGCGCCGGAGAGTGGCTAGCAGGTTCTTCGTCTGCTGGCGGTACAGGAGCTGAATCCGCGCTGACTTGGCAAAACGGTAGTTGGCGCAGCCTTCGGTCGGGGGCTGGTCCGGAAATGGTCCGGATCTTGCTCTGGCGGCGCCGGTTCGGGTCATGCTGCGGCTGCAGGGCGAGCGATTGGGGGCCAGCGGGACTGGACAGAGCAGATGGTCGGCTGCCCGGACGCTGGACTCTTCCGGACTCATGGGACGACGTCGGCGCCATCGGTGTCCCGTCTGCTCTTCTTCAGTTCGCTTCCAGTCGCATGACGGCATCTCTGGTGACGATCGGCGCGGATGTCCCCTCGGACAGGATGTTCAGCAGATCTGGGCGGATCACGACGGCGCAGCCGCTCGTCCGTGGCCAGGGCAGGCGGTAGGCGCTCCGCTCGTGCGGTGGAGAGGCTTGAGCAGCAACAGCGAGGGCTCGTCGCTGCCCACGCAGCACATGACGCTCTGCGTGTACGCGCCGCCACCCTCCCCTCCGGCCACCCGGTGCTTCTCCACGAGGCCTAGGACCGTGTTGTAGAACGTGGATTCGGTCTCCAGGTCGTCCACCAGAATCTTGGTGAACGCGAAACGAGGGTCATCGGCCACGGTGTCTCCAGGAACGCGGTGGATTGCGACGCCGGTAGAGCGGACCGCTCGGCCTGCGGTGCGATCCCGGCACATGGGCAGTACAGCGGTTCGGGGGTCCTGGCGGAGCAGGTGTTCCAGTGAGCGGGAGACAGCGCCTGCTGCTCCCCTGTGAGCAGCACGGGTTCGGTTGCGCGGGGGTCCTGTCCGCGGGATGGCCGAGGCCGCGCAGGCCGGATGCGGGGGTTCGGAGTCGGCGATCCCGGCTCCCGCGATACCTCACTCCGCCTCACCGGCCTGACTGGGCGCGGTGAACTGCTCTTCCAGGTCGGCGAGAAACTTGTCACCTCCTGGGTGCACGGCGGCGATGCTGCGGATGCTCGCGTCCCCGGGTATCGCGTCTGGCTGGACGATGTAGCCAGCGGCCTCCGGCATGTACCGGATCAGCGTCTCGGTGAAGATCCGCCGCGCGTCCGGACGGTCCATCAGCTCGGCGAGTGGCGTGTCCGCTGTGATCGGGGCAGCCACCTCGGCTGCGGCCGACAGCACGCCAGCGCTGGGAAGATCTCCAGGAGTTGCTCGCGCAGCGGGTTGATCTGCCGGGTGCGGTCGTTGACGAGATCGAGGCGACGGCCCGTGAGGATGCGCAGATCGACGGCGACCTCGTCGCCAGGCCGCAGCAGCCCGAGGTCCTGGCGCACGCGGGCCTGGTCGGCGATGACGTGGGCGTCCTTGGCATCGGTCTTGCTCTGACCGCGGTAGCCGGCCGAGGCGCGGTGAACGGCCAGACCGGTGAGGTAGACCATCGGCTGTCCGCGGTCGAGGAGGAGCCCGATGAGTAAAGCCGCACTGCCGTGGTTGATGTCCACCGTCCAGCACCTCGCCCGGGTCAGCCAGGACGAGTACATCCCGGATGAGTTCCAGCAGCTCGGCCTCGTCGTTGCCGACACGTCGCGACAGCATCCGTTCACCATGGGGTCGAGTGCCACACAGTGATGATGCTCCTTGCCGATGTCGACCCCGGCCCAGATCCTCAACAGGGCCGCCTCCGTCAGCTGTTTATTCTGCGGTCCCGCGGACGGCCTCGTCGACATTGTCCTACACAGCGATCAAGTCGCTTATCCCAATGAGCGGTTGTGACCGTCACGGGCTCCGGGCAGCCAAGTCTTTTCAGCCATCGAGTGGCGACAAGCTGACTGCCATACCCGGAGTCCTCGAGTCCACCGATCCTACGAATGACCGGCGTGGACCCGTGCCGAAACGGTAGGACAAGCTCACACGCCATCTGCTGACCAATAACGCTGAGTGCGCAGCCTGAGGACCGCGCTCACGCCTTTCCGCGACCGCCTCCCACTACCCAAGGGATCCGGCCTGACCACCACTGAGACACCACCCGCACCGCCATCACCCTGCCTGCCCTTTGACCACGCCCGCGTGGGGTGTCCGTCCTGGTCGCGCAATCAGGCGCTTTACGGATCGCCGCGGCGTGGCTGGCAGGGGGAGAACCAGGTGCTCCACCCAGTCCCTCGCGTCCGTTCGGTGAACCTCAAGCCGCCCGTCCGGGGAGGATCACCTCGACGCGGGTGCCGCGGCCGGGCGCGCTGTCCAGTCGTACTCGGCCGCCGTGCAGTTCCGCGATGGCGGCGACGATGGGCAGTCCGAGCCCGCTGCCTCCGCTCGCGCGGCTTCGCCCCCTGTCAGCACGGTAGAAGCGGTCGAAGACGTGGGCCACGGCGTGGTCGGGAATGCCGGGTCCCTCGTCCTCGACGCGCAGGAGCACATCGCTCCCGGCCCTCACCAGATCGACGTGGCAGGGGGTGCCTGGGCCGGAGTGCATGCGGACGTTGCCGAGAAGGTTGCCGAGCAGGCCGCGCAACTGTGCCTCGTCGCCCAGGACGGTCACTCCGGGCTCGATGCGTGAGTGCAGCGGGCGTGCCGGTTCGACGGCAGTGGCGTCGCGGCAGGAATCGGCCACGACGCGCGAGAGGTCGACCTGTTCGACTTCGGTGTCGTCCTGCTCGTCGAAGCGGGCCAGCATCAGCATTGATTCGACCAGTCGTGTCATCCGGTGGATTTCGGAGAGCATGCGGGCGACGGCGTCGTCGACCGCTGCCGTGTCCGGGAGCGCGCCCTGCTGGTAGAGCTCGGCGTACCCGCGCAGCGACTGGAGCGGGGTGCGCAGTTCGTGCGAGGCATCCGCCACGAACTGGCGCATGCGGTCCTCGGACTGCTCGCGGGCCGCGAGGGAGGCCTGGATCTGCCCGAGCATGCGGTTCAGCGCGTCGGTGAGGCGGCCGACCTCGGTGGTCGGGGCGTCGTCGGCCGCGACCATCCGTCGGCCGAAGTCGCCCGTGGCGATGGCATCGGCGGTGTCCGCAGCCTGTTCCAGAGGGCGCAGCTCCCGTCGGACCACCGCGGTGCTGACCAGCGCCACTCCGGCCAGGCCGGCCAGCTCGACGATCACGATGACGGCCGGATCCCCGCTGAGGATCCACGTGAGTGCGGTTGCCGCCATCGCGCAGGCGCACAGGGCGGTGACCAGCACGCTGAGCCGGGTGCGCAGGGGGCGGTGGGTGGCCCGGCTCAGCATCGGGGCTCCCCGATCCCGTAGCCGACGCCACGCTGGGTGTGGATGAGTGGCGGGCCCAGGGCGTCCAGCTTGCGGCGCAGATAACTGATGTAGGTGGCCACCACGGTGTCGTCGCCGTTGAAGTCGTACGACCAGACGTGCTCCAGCAGCCGGGCGCGCGGCACGACCTGGCCGCTGTGCAGCATGAGATAGCGCAGGAGGCGGAACTCGGTAGGGGAGAGGTCCACCGGGCTTCCGGCGCGGCGGACGGTGTGGGTGTCGGGGTCGAGTTCGAGGTCGCAGACGCGCAGGACGCGGTCCGGGCGCTCGTGGCGGCGGGTTCGGCGCAGGACGGCTCCGACGCGGGCGGCGACCTCGTCGAGACCGAAGGGCTTGGTGATGTAGTCGTCGCCGCCCTCGCTCAGACCGCGGACCAGGTCCCTGCGGGTGTCGCGCGCGGTCAGGAAGACGACGGCGTGCGGCAGGCCGTCCGAGCGCAGCCTGCGCATCACCTCGAAACCGTCGCCGTCCGGGAGCATCACGTCCAGCAGGATGAGTTCGGGAAGGAACTCGCGCGCCGCGATCAGGGCGTCCTTGGCCGTGGTGGCCGCACGGACCTCGTATCCGATGAATCGCAGAAAGCGGCCGACCGTGTCGAGGATCGCGGGTTCGTCGTCGACCACCAGCAGTCGACCGAGCGGCTTGGGTGCCGTGGCGTCGGTCCTGGCGGGCTGATCGGACATGCGGACCCTCTTCTGTTCGCTGCTTCTCGGCGACTCCATTCGATCATTTCGCGGCCACGTGGACGTGTTCCATGGGAGTTGTGTGTGAAGAGCGGCCGCCGGAGGCTCCTTCGGCAGGAAGGGCCGCACGGTGTTCCTAGCGTGGATCACGCAGGTGTCGCCTGTCCTCGCTAGGTATCCGGGAGTTTTCGCGTGTCCACGCTCTTGTACCGCCTGGGCCGTTTCGCCTACCGGCGCAAATGGTCCGTCATCGGCGCTTGGTCCGTGCTGTTGCTGGTGGCGGTCGTTGCCGCACTGGGGCTGATGAAGCCGTTCGCCTCGGCCACGACCATTCCGGGCACCGAGGCCCAGCGCACGCTCGACGTCGTGCGGGAGGAATTCCCCACTGACGACGCCCACATCACCGGGAAGATCGTCTTCCGGGCGCGGAGTGGGGCGACAGTGAGCGCCGGGGAGGCTGGAGCGGCCGTCCGTCGAAGCGTCGAAGCGGTCGCCGACGTACGAGGCGTGACGTCGGCCGCCGCTCCGTCAGCGAAGGCCGGAACCGTGTCCGCCGACGGCAGGACGGGCATCGCCGAGTTGGTCTTCTCCACCAAGAAGGGCGCAACGCTGCCGACGACCACGAAGGGCGCCGTCGAGGAGGCCGCCGCCGACGCACGTCGGGCGGGGCTGACCGTGGAACTCGGCGGTGACGCGTTCTCCCAGGTCAAGGTCGAGGTGCTGGGGCCCGGGGAAGCGGTCGGCGTGCTGATCGCCCTGGGCGTGCTGGTCTTCGTCTTCCGATCCCTGCGCGCCGCGGTCATCCCGGTGGCCACGGCGCTGGTCGGGGTCGCCGTAGGCGTCCTCGCACTGCTGTCCTTGACCAGCGTCGTCACGATGGACAGCACCTCGGCCATCCTCGCCGTGATGCTTGGCCTCGCGGTCGGCATCGACTACGCCCTTTTCATCGTCTCCCGCCACCAGACCCAGGTCAGGGAGGGCATGGACCCCGAGGAGTCGGCCGGCCTCGCGAACGGCACGGCCGGCGGCGCGGTGGTGTTCGCCGGCGCCACGGTCGTGATCGCGCTGGCCGCTCTGTCCGTGGTGAACATTCCGTTCCTCACCGTGATGGGGCTGGGAGCCGCCGCGACGGTGGTGGTCTCCGTACTGGTCGCTGTCACCCTTCTCCCCGCCGTGCTCGGTCTGATGGGTACCCGTATCGCCACCAGCACCGTCCCGGTGCTGCGCCGCTCCACGGAGCGTGCCGCACGCCGTACGGAGCGAAACGGCGCGGGGCGGCGTTGGGCGACCCTCGTGTCACGGCGCCGGTGGACCGTGCTCGTCGTGTCCCTTCTGGGCCTGGGAGTCCTTGCCGTCCCGGCGGCCGACCTGCAGCTCGGCCTCGGCGGTACCCAGGACCCCGACACCTCCGCGGCGCGCGCGCAGCGACTCGTCGACGACGGCTTCGGTCCCGGCTACAGCGGCACCCTGGTCGTTCTGGTCCAGGGCGCCACCAGGACCGTGGTCGCCACTGCCGAGGAATTCTCCTCGACGGTCCGGGACCTGCCCGGCGTCCGCGCCGTGTCTCCGGTGGTGACCGCGGCATCCGGCGACGCCGCCATGATCAGCGTCACGCCGTCGAGCGGGCCGGAGACGGAGGCCACCAAGGGGGTTCTCGCCGAAATCCGGCACGCGCGCGACGCTGTCGAGGAGCGCACGGACACGGACATCGCGGTCACCGGCACGACCGCCGTCAACATCGACGTGGCGGACAAGCTCTCGGCGGCCCTGCCCGTCTACTGCCTGCTGGTCATGAGCCTGGCGCTACTGCTGCTGGTTGTCGTCTTCCGCGCGATCGCCGTACCGGTGAAGGCTGCCGTCGGCTTCCTGCTCTCGCTGGGGGCTTCGCTCGGCGCACTGGTCGCCGTCTTCCAGTGGGGATGGCTCTCCGGGCTCCTCGGTATCAAGGACACCGGCCCGGTGCTGAGTTTCCTGCCGATGCTGCTCGTCGGCATCCTCTTCGGCCTGGCGATGGACTACGAGGTCTTCCTCGTCTCCCGGATGCGCGAGGAGCACGCCCACGGCCGGCCGCCCGCCGAGGCCATGATCCGGGGGTTCGACCACGGTTCGAAGGTCGTGACCGCGGCCGCCCTGATCATGATCGCCGTCTTCGGGTCCTTCGTCTTCGCCGATATGCAGGTCATCAAGGGCATGGGATTCGCCCTCGGGATCGGTGTGCTCCTGGACGCGTTCGTCGTCCGTATGACGCTTGTGCCGGCGGTGATGGCGATCCTTGGGGGCAGAGCCTGGTGGCTGCCGCGCTTCCTGCAGCGGGCCCTGCCGGACGTGGACATCGAGGGGGAGAGGCTGGCCCGCCGGACGACTCACCCGGCCTCGGCGCCCGGCGCGCCGCCACGGCAGACGGATGGCGCCCGGGTCGCGGTGGGCACCGGGGGAGGCGAGGCGGGCCAGACGAAAGCCTACTGATATCCGGGATTAGGGGATGGGTCACCTCGGACGATGTTGTGCGCGCCCTCTGGACGCGGCCCCGGACGACATCGTGATCCCCTACATCCACGGAGGCGGCTTCCGCTCCGGGCTGGCCGGAGGATTATGCGGCCTCGCGGCCCAGCTGGCACTGGCGACGAAGGTGCGCGTGCTGCTGCCCGAGTACCGGCTGGCTCCGGAGGACCCGTTTCCCGCAGGGCTCGACGACTGCCTGACGGCATTCGACCATGCCGCCTCGCTCGTGCCGGGGGGCGCCAACCTCGCGTTGGCGGTTCTGCTGTGCCGTTCGGCCGCGATCGGTGATCGCCTCAGCGTTAGCCGTCCGGTCACCGCACACTGGCGGCATCCACCGGAACGATCTGTCCTGGGAGGCGTAGCAGATTGCGGCCGGATGGTGGATGCAGGGCCTGGTCACGCTATCGTCCTGGCCCGGGACCGGGGCGGCTGGACGAGCTTCCGTGACCCCGGGAAGCCGACCGTCGAGAACGAGCTCGCCCGATACGGGACACCTGTTCTCGGGCCCTTCCCCGCCAACCGGTCAATCGTTCACGGCCCCGGGCTTGAAGGATCTCGGCAAGGTCGGCAGCCGTAAGCACGCCAGCGACGCGCTCCCCGGTATGCACCCTCTGACCATCGCCGTGGTGGAGCTGATCGAACGGCTCGACCCCGTCGGCCCACTGGGTCGGCCTGTCCCTGGGCGGCCTCGTCGGCCGGCGGATCCTCGCTATGAGGACCCGGCGAAGGCCTTGATGTTCGGGCCCGCCTCGTCGCCTGTCTGGCGGGCGGTACGCGGTGTCGCCGCTGAGTGCCCGGGGGCCGCCCGTACCCACCCGCGCGGGACACAGGGATGGGAGGTGGAGGATACGGGCGGCGGCACTGGGGCTCAGCGGTAGGTGTTGTTGCTGACGTGGTCACCTTCGAGCCACGACTTGAGTTCGGCGTGCGCGGTCCGTCGGCGCTCCTCGTCGGAGGCCTCGATGCCGGGGGCGTCCAGGGTGAACTCGAGGAGGAGGCCGTTCGGGTCGCTGGTGTACAGGGAACGGCAGTACCCGTGCTCCAGGACGTAGGTCTCCTCGGGCTTCCAGCCGGCGTCCTCGAGCCGCTGGGCGAGGGCGTTCTGGACCTCCTCGGTGACCTTGAGCGCGATGTGCTGGAACGGCGAGTGCGGCATCCTCGGGCCGAACTGCTCCTGGTCGGCCGGGTCGACGAACTGGAAGAAGGCCAGCGCGCTGCCGTCCCCGAGACCGTAGAAGGTGTGGCAGTACGTCCGCACGGCGCCGAAGAGCTCGTCGGACTCCTTCCACGTCGCCACCAGCGGCAGGCCGATGATGTCCTCGTAGAACGCCCGGGTCGCTTCCTGGTCCCGCGTGACGTAGGCATTGTGGTGAAGTCGCGTCGGCAGGGAGCCGACGGCCGTGCTGTTGGCGGCTTCGGGCAGGGACTGGGTCATCGTTGACTCTCCTTCGTCATCTTCCGCTCACCGAGACGGAGACTTCTTCGGACATCTGTCCGTCAGGCGAGCATGGGTCGACGGTCGCGCGCGGCTCTTCCCCGGTCAAGAGCCGGGAGAGGCAGGGGAATCAAGCCCTGCGGGAATCGGATGAATCTCGCGGAGAGCGGATTCTGCGCGGAACCGGACCGCAGCGTCATTGGCAGCGGGGCCGGGATCTCAGGTCCTGACCGTTCGCGCGGCATGTGCGGCCTGCTCGGCCAGAAGCGCCGCCAGCCGGTCCGGGGCGGAGAAAAAGGGGGAGTGGTCGCAGTCGACCTCGATGCTCTCGGTGGCGCGTGCCGCGCATTCGCGCTGCGCCTCGACCCGGACCGTCCGGTCCTTCGTGCAGACCACGTAGACGGACGGCGCGGACCTCCACGCGGGCTCGATGATCGGCGTTCGCGGTACGCGGCTCGCCATCGGCCGCCACCGCTGAGCCGCCAACTCGGCCATGTTCGGCGGAGAGTGCGAGTAGAGGACCTCCCGGGCCTCCTCACGCAGGATGACGGCGCCGTCTTCGCCCGTGTCCCATGCCGTCCGGAACTCCGGATGGCTCCAGCGGGGCGTGTGCGCCGCGGCTGACTCTCCGGCCGGTGGCATGCGCGCGGCCACGAAGACGAAACGGTCCGCTCCCTGCCCTCCGGCGGTCACCGGCAGGCCGCCGTAACTGTGCGCGACCAGCACGACGGGCCGTGCCCGCGCGATCTCGCGGACGGCCTCCCGCACAGCGGCGGTGTCGTCCTCGAAGGAGGTGAACGGAAGGTCGATCGCCCGGCCGGCGACGCCGACGCGATCCAGCCGCTCCAGGACCGGAGCCCAGCACCAGCCATCGTGGTTGGCTCCGTGTACGAAGAGAATCAGGGGGTCCACAGCTCGCTCTCTGTTCAACGTCAACGGCGCATCGTCGCGGACGGCGACTCTCCAAAGCGCTCTTTGTAGGCGGCCGCGAAGCGGCCCGTGTGAGTGAACCCGTGGCGCAGAGCCACATCGGTGACCTTCACCCCGGTGGAGGGGTCGGCGATCAGCAGTTCCTCGTGGACCTGTTCGAGGCGGTGGCGGCGGACGTACGACATCGGTGACGTGCCCAACTGCCGACGGAACGCCGAATGCAGGGAACGTTCGCTCACCCCGGCGAATTCAGCGAGGTCAGCGACCGTGAACGCGGCGTCGGGGGACGACTCGATGAGTTCCACGACGCGCCGGACCACACGGGGCGCCGGCAGCGGCTGCGCCGAGAAAATTCGGTCGGTGTAGTTGTGCCGTTGCCCGAGCAGCAGGGCGGTCAGGATGCCGTGTTCGATCTCCTTGGCGAGCACCGGGGGAGGGCCGGCCTTGCCGCACTGTTCGAGTGCCCGCTGCAGCGTGCTGATCGCGGCCGTGATGCCCTCGCCGCCGCGCTTGAGGTCCATTTCGGTCTCGAAGCGCAGGGGCGCGTGCAGCGGCTCGTTGAGCAGGTTCCGCAGACAGCGGTCGATGAGGGCCTTGTCGACGGTCAGCATGAGCTGGCGCAGCCCGGGGGACCAGCGCATGCTGACGGTCTCCGGGAAGCAGAAGACCGCCGCCCGGGCCGGGTCGGCGACCGCGGTGGCCTCACCGGTCGAGCCCTCGTCGATGAGCATGGTGCCGCCGAAGACGAAATTCACGCACACGTCGCTGATCGGCGGCGTGCAGGAGATCTCCACCGCGGGGCCGTAGCCAGAGGCCATCAGGCCGATGCCGTTCAGCTTCCGGTATTCGACGCGGGCCTGGAAGGGACTCCCGCGCTCCAGCACCTTCATGCTGTGCACGTTCTTGAGGAGTTCCTGCGTCCGTGCCCGCGCCTCGGACGGGTCCCGCGTGTTGATCAATCGGCCGTAGGGAACGCTGGTGCCCTCCGGTATCAGCCCCTCGTCCATCGACATTGACGGAGCGCGCATGACTACCTCCACCATCGGACGCCTGTCCGTATGACGTCCAGCTCGCAGAATCCGTGGCTCCGGCCGGTATGTCAACTGTGGTGCGGGAAGCGGCCCAAGGCTGCGGCATCCGGCTCGGTGCCTCTGCCGCCCACTCCCTACCTTCGGACGTCAGCAGCACAAGAGCCGGAGGTAGTGCAGTGACACAAGTGACGACCACCGAGGCCGGGCGGGACGTGAGCAGTCCGCACGCCGAGGATTTTCTCGAGGTCCCCGGAGGGCGGGTTCACCTGCTGCGGGGCGGTAAGGGGGCCCCGGTCCTCTTTCTGCACGCGGCCGGCGGCGCGGGCCAATGGCACCCATTCCATGAACTGCTGTCGCGCGGTTTCGAAGTTTTCGCTCCCGACCACCCGGGGTTCGGCGGGTCGGACGAGTTCCCCGAGCTGGAGGGCGTCGACGATCTGGTCTTCCACTACCTCGACGTCATCGAGCGGCTGGGGCTGGAGCGTCCGCACATCGTGGGCGCGTCCTTCGGCGGATGGGTCGCGGCGGAACTCGCGGTCGCCCGCCCGGACTTGATCGGCTCGCTGACCCTGCTCGGCCCGGCCGGGCTGCGGCTGCCGGCACATCCGCTCGCCGATCTGTTCCTCATGACGCCGGACCAGGTGGTCGACGCACTCTTCAAGGACCCCGCCAAGGCGTCGGCCCTGTTCCCCGGCGAACCGGACGTCGACGACATCCTCGCGGCGTACCGCGACATGACCGCCCTTGCCCGCTTCTCGTGGCATCCGTTCCTGAACAACCCGAAGCTGGAACGCAGGCTGCACCGCATCACCGCGCGCACACTCGTCGTCTGTCCGGCCGAGGACAAGGTCGTCCCCGTTGCCCACGGAGCGCGCTACGCCGAACTCATTCCTCAGGCCCGGTTCGCACAGGTCGAGGACTGCGGTCACGCGATGTATTTCGAACGTCCGCAGGAGTTCGCCCAGGTTGTCACCGAATTCCTGGCCGAAGCCGATGCCAGGACCGAGCTGAGCGGAGCGAGCCGATGAAGTTCGTCTTCTTCCACCTGATGCCCTACCCGTACCTGCCGGACGACTTCGACGAGAAGTACCCGAGCCCTTCCCTCACCTTCCCGAACAAGTTCTTCGACCGCGAACTCGGCAACCGGCTCTACCACCGGTACCTGGACGAGCTTGAGCATGCCGAGAAACTCGGTTTCGACGGGATCGCCGTCAACGAGCACCACCAGAGCGCCTACGGCCTGATGCCCTCGCCGAACCTCATGGCTGCGGCCCTTGCCCGGCGTACGGAGCGGGCGCAGATCATGGTGCTCGGCAACGCGATCGGCGTGCGCGGCAATCCGCTGCGGGTGGCGGAGGAGATCGCCATGCTCGACCACCTCAGCAATGGGCGGGTGGTCTCCGGATTCGTCCGCGGCATCGGCTGGGAGTACTTCGCGCAGAGCGTCAACCCGACCCGGTCACGGGACCGGTTCAACGAGGCCCACGACCTGATCATCAAGGCGTGGACGTCCGACGAACCGTTCCAGTGGGTCAGCCCCAACTACGAGTACCGCTACGTCAATCTGTGGCCGAGGACGGTGCAGGAGCCGCATCCGCCCATCTACATCCCCGGCGCCGGCAGTACGGAGACGATGAAGTTCGTCGCCGAGCACGGCTACACCTACATGTCGGTCTACGCCCCGACGCCCCTGGTCCGCCGCTGGTTCGACGGACACCGGCAGGCGGTGGAGGAACTGGGCATGGAACACGACCCGGTGAAGTCCGCTTTCTCGGTGCCGATCTATGTGGCGGAGACCGATGAGAAGGCCCGCCGTGAGGGACGGCGGCACATCGAGTGGCTGTTCCACCGCGGGCTCAAGCAGAGCTTCCCGCAGGTCTATCCGCCGGGTTACATGTCGCCGGGCTCGATGCGCGGTCTGCTGATGTCCGGAATGAAGCCGTACACCGAGACGTCGTACGAGGAACTGCTGGCGGGCGGATACGCCGTCGTGGGCAGCCCCGAAACCGTCGCAGCCCGGCTGAGCGAACTGCAGGCGCAGCTCGGCTTCGGCCAGCTCATCGGGCTGTTCTCGATCGGAGACATCACCGCCGAGGAGATGAACAGGAGCATGGAGCTGTTCGCGTCAGAGGTGATGCCCGCCCTGCGTCCGCTGGGCGTCGCGGGCAAGGTGCCGGCATCCTCCTGACCGGTACAGCCCACGCTCGCCCCTCGGCCCGATCAGCCGGCCCGGGGGGCGAGCGTGGCGAGGGGACGGTTCTCCCATGCGGCCCAGTCGGCGCTGATGTCGCCGGCGGTGCGCAGCAGCAGGGGAAGATGGTGTTCGACCAGGCGGCCGACCGAGGTCTCGGCGGCATGCGCGTTCACGTTCACCGCCGCGACTGTGCGGCCCTGCCCGTTGCGGATGGGCGCGGCGACGGACCTGATGCCGAGAGCGAGTTCCTCGTCGGTCAACGCCCACCCCTTGGCCCGTACGTCGCGGAGCATCTCGTCGAGTTCGTCGCGCTGAAGGTGGCGCCGGGGCGTGATACCCGACCTGCTGGGCTGAGCGAGGACGCGGTCGAGTGCGGGACCGTCCAGGGCGGCAAGCAGCACTTTGCCGAGAGACGTCTGCACGGCGGGGAAGCGGGTGCCGACGGTCACCGACAGCGTCACCAGCTTGGGCATGGCGACCCGGGATACGTAGACGATGTCGGATCCGTCGAGCTGCGCGATCGAGCACGACTCCCGGGTGCGGTCGACCAGGGCACGCAGGTGAGGTTCCGCCAGCTCCCAGATGTTCTGCGAGCCGATGTAGGTCATCCCGAGTTCGAGCACGCGGGGCGTCAAGGCGAACCCGGCTTCGTCGCTGCGTACGTATCCCAGCTTCTGGAGCGTGATGAGAATCCGGCGTGCTGTGGGCCGGGCGAGCTGTGCCTCGGCTGCGACCTCGCTCAGCGTCATGTACGGCCTCCCCGGCTGGAAGCAGCGCAGAACGTCGAGCCCTCTCGCGAGGGCCTCGATGAAATCCGGACCGGCGTCCCGGCGCATCTGTCGTCCCTCCACGCCTGCGAAATGGGCGGACGGGCCGAATGACCGCCCACCGGATGGTTGTCCGCCACTGTACCGCCGCCCGCTCCGCAGATGGCAGGTCCAGGTCGGCGCACGGCGCGACCGTGGGACGGCGCTGAACGCTGCCCCACGGTCACGCCGTGCGCCCACCTCACGCCTGCACCGGAGCCAGCACCCTCTCGTCTCCCAGCCGAGCGGCGGCGAACTCGACGACCTGCCGGCCGACGGTCTCCAGCTGGAACCGGGCCGACTCGTCCGTGCAGGCGCCGGTGACCGGGTCGAAGAGCCCCGGCATCGAGGCATTCAGCGCTGCACCCATCGGGGTAGGCCACCCTCGCAGCGCGTGCGCGCAGGTGCGCAGGGTCTGCAGGGTCGCCACACTCGCTTGCCAGCCGTAAGCGACGGCGATGCAGCCGACCGGGAGCCCGGCAAGGTAGGAGCGCTCGTCGTCTCGCAGGTCCTCGACATAGTCAAGGGCGTTCTTCACCATCCCCGACACCGTGCCGTGGTAGCCCGGGGACGAGATCAGCAGTGCGTCCGCGTCACGCAGCGCCGCCACCAACGCGGTGGCCCCCTCCGTCCTCGCCGACTTCTCGGGATCGTAGAGCGGAAGGACGAGCTCCTCCGCGGTGATCAGCTCGATGGTCGCGCCTGCGTCCGCCGCAGCCGCGGCGGCGACCCGCAAGGCGCGCTCCGAGCTGGAGTTCTGCCGCGTCGTCCCGCCGATCCCCAGGACTCGTGTCGTCTGCACGCCCATGGCGTCCTCCACAGTGCGATCTCGTGCTCGTCATCGAGCGTTCGGTCCGTTGTCCGTAGGGGCGACGGTAGGAGGGGGCGGTCGGCGGCACGAGCCGCTTCCGGCACGGTCGAGCCGTTTCCGGCAACAGGACCACCTCTCCCTGCCGTACAACGGACTTACGTCCGCACAACGGTTACTTCAAACCTCACGCGACGGACGGCATACCTTCCACGCGGAGGTGGCGGTTGACACTGGCTGTATCAGGAACCCAAACTATCGGACAGTCGTCCGCATGGCGGACATGTTGAAGGGTGTCGCCCGATGACCGACACAGTTGGAGCCCTCGACGGGCTGCTGATCGCCGACTTCTCCCGCATCCTCGCCGGGCCGTACGCCACCATGCTGCTCGGGGACATGGGCGCCGAGGTGATCAAGGTGGAATCGCCCGCCGGTGACGACACGCGCACCTGGGTGCCGCCGGTCCGGGACGAGGTCTCGACCTATTACCTCGGCATCAACCGCAACAAGCGGTCCATCGCCCTGGACCTCAAGAACCCCGGGGACCTGCGCCTGGCCAGGGAACTCGTCTCGCGCGCCGACGTCATGATCGAGAACTTCAAGCCCGGCGGCCTGACACGCTTCGGCCTGGACTACGACACGGTCAGCGCCGACAACCCGGGACTGGTCTACGCCTCGATCAGCGGTTTCGGCACCACGGGTGGGGCGTCCCTGCCCGGCTACGACCTCCTGGTCCAAGCGGCATCGGGCCTGATGAGCCTGACCGGAGACGCGGACGGCCCGCCGTATCGGGCGGGGATCTCGGTGTTCGACGTCATGACGGGGATGCACGCCGCCATCGGCATCCTGGCCGCCCTGAACCACCGCAACGCGACCGGGGCCGGACAGCACGTGGAGGTCAACCTCCTGTCCTCAGCGCTGTCCGGACTGGTGAACCACACCTCCGCCTACGTGGCCGGCGACGTCGTCCCGCACCGGATGGGCAACGCACACCCCAGCCTGTTCCCCTACGAGCCGCTGCCCACGGCGGACAAGGACCTCATCGTCATCGCAGGCAATGACGGCCAGTTCCGCAGACTCTGCGCCGAACTCGGCCTGGACGAGCTGCCCGAGGACCCCCGCTTCGCCGGCAACGAGGCCCGCACCCGCAACCGCGAACAGCTGGGCCCCCTCCTGGTCGCCAAGCTCAAGGAGCGCCCGGCGGACGAGTGGTTCAAGAAACTGTCCGCGGCCGGGATCCCGTGCGGACCGATCAACCACGTGGACGGCGGTGTTGCCCTCGCCAAGGAGCTGGGGCTCGACCCGGTGGTCACCGTCGGCTCAGGACCGCAGGCGACACCGATGATCCGCAACCCGATCACCTTCAGTGCCACCGCGCCACGGCACATCCTTCCTCCCCCCGACCTCGACCAGCACGGCGACGAGCTGCGGGCCTGGCTCGCGGCGGACAAGGACGTGGACCAGTGACTGCCGGACAGCCCCAGTACCCGACCGGACTCGGCACATCGGATGCCACCACCATCAGACTGCTCGGCCATGACCTGGCGAACGACCTGATGGGCCAGGTCGGCTTCGGCGAACTCGCCTTCTGGCTCGCCTCCCAGCGCCGCCCCAGCGCGGGCGAGGTTCGGCTCTTCGAGACAGTGTTGGTCGCGCTGGCCGACCACGGCTTCACCCCCACCGCCATCGCCGCCCGTCTAACCCTGCTGTCCGCACCGGAGTCCATCCAGGGAGCCATGGCCGCCGGCCTGCTCGGCGGCGGCTCCCGCTTCCTCGGCGTCACCGAGGACACCGGCCTCTTCCTCGACGAGGTGATCACTGCCGCGGGAGACCCGCTCCCGGCCACCACCGAGGAGTGGGACGCCCTGGCCGGCCAGGCACTGGCCGAACGCAAGGCGACCAAACGGTTCGTGCCCGGCCTCGGCCACCCCGTGCACAAGGAACGCGACCCGCGTACAGCAGTGATCATCCGCATCGCACGCGAGGAAGGCGTTTACGGCCCCCACCTCGCCCTGTTCGAGGCCCTCGGCCGCATGGCACCCGAGATCCTCGGCCGGACCCTGCCCCTCAACGGCGCCGGCGTGTGCGGTGCCGCACTCGCCGACCTCCGCCTCCCCGCCGAGTTGCTGCGCGGCTTCGCTCTCCTGGCCCGCGCGGCCGGACTCCTCGGCCACCTCGCCGAGGAACTCCGCCGTCCCATCGCCGCCGACATCTACCACTCGGTCGACCGCAACGCCCGCTACGTCGCCGGTGACGCCGTCGGATAAACAACCGCAAGGACAGGAGGGGCTGCCTCGGCGGATGGAGAAAGCCCCTCCTGCGGTGCCCGTCGGTGAGCCGGGGGGCGGGATCCACAGAGGACGGGGACTACGGCACGACCACCTGACGGCCGGTTGCCTGGCTGCGGGATTACGCCTCGCACCGCCCATGTGGACCGGCTCCAGCCAACCACGTGGACAACGCCCGCCGGTACGCGCGCCCTGCTGCCCCCCAGCCAGATCCCCCACGCCGCGGTGGAGATGGCCGCCCGCTACCTACCGTCGGGCGGCGACGCCGAGGTGGGCGGCGACTGGTTCGACGTGATTCCGTTGCCCGGCGCACGGGTCGGCCTCGTCGTCGGCCATGGCATCAACGTGTCCGCCACCATTGGCCCCTCCGTCCTGACACGCCCCATCCCCGGTCACCGGCCAGCACCGCCGGCCAACCAGCAATGGAATCCCGCCATGCCCGCTGAACAGTACGGGCGCCGACACCACCGCCTTCTCGCCGCACAGCTCTCCGGCCTCGCCGGCCCAAAACCATCCGTGGCTTTCGCACCCGCCACGGCGGTGCCGGAAGCGTTGTCAGTTCGGCGGAGGTGAGTCCCGGACGGGTGAGGGACCGGCAGTGGTGCGGGCGTGGTGACGCTCAGCAGCCGGACGATGGCGGGGCGGACGGGAACAGAGGGTGGTGCCCCTTGTGTGACGGCGGCAGGGGAACAAGGAGCTGCTGTCACCTCTGGGTGGATTCGGTCACCAGGCCACCGGAAGAGCGGTGACGCCGTACACGAAGCTGTTCGTCCGCATCTCGATCTCGTCCGCGGGAGCGGCCAGACGCAGCGTCGGGAACCGTTCGAGGAGCGCGGTAATCGCGATGCGCAGCTCGACACGGGCCAGTTGCTGGCCGAGGCACTGATGGATGCCGAAGCTGAAGGCCAGGTGAGCGTTGGCGGAGCGGCGGCCGATGTCGAGGGTGTCGGGGTCCTCGAAGCGCTCCGGGTCACGGTTGGCTGCGAACAGGGCGGGGATCACCACATCGCCCTTTTTGATCTGCCGTCCGCGGACCTCGACGTCTTCCAGAGCGGCGCGTTCCAGGCCGTACTGCGGGATGGTCAGGTAGCGGAGCAGTTCCTCGACCGCGTTGTCGATCCGGCCGGCCGGGTCTTCGCGCAGCAGTGCCAGTTGGTCGGGGTGCTGGAGCAGGGCGAAGGTGGACAGGGTGATCATGGTGGCGGTGGTCTCGTGACCGGCCACGAGAAGGCTCATGCCGAGGGCGGCCGTCTCCTCCAGGGAGAGCTCCTCGTCCTGGGCGAGTTCGCTGAGTATGTCGTCCGTCGGCTGGGCGCGCTTGTGACGGGCCAGTTCGTGGACGAAGTCCAGGAGCTCCTGGTTCGCCGCGGCATACTCTTCCGCGGTGCTGCCCATTTTCAGCAGGGCGGCGCTACGGGACTGGAACTCCGCGTGGTCCCCATAGGGCACGCCGAGGAGTTCGCAGATGACCAGTGAGGGGATGGGCAGGGAGTACGTCTCGACCAGGTCGACCGGGGGCCCCACGCGTTGCATCTCGTCGAGGCGCTCGTCGACGATCCGTGTGATGGCATCGGAGAGCTGGGCGACCCGCTTGGTGGTGAACTTGCCCTGGACCTTGCGGCGCAGGCGGGTGTGGTCCGGCGGGTCCATAGGGTTCATGTTGCCGGGGCCGGCGGGCCGGCGTGCGGAGAGCATGGTTCCGATGGCCGAGGTCCGCAGTTCACCGCGGGAGCTGAAGGTCTCGTGGTTGCGCAGGGTCGCGTAGACGTCGTCGTAGCCTGTGAGCAGCCATCCGTCGGTGCCGTCCGGCATGGTGACCGGGCACACCGGCTCCTTCTCCCGGAGCTCGCTCAGCTCGGGGGGCGGGTCGAACGGGCAGCCTTTCGCCCGCTGAACGGGGATCGAACGACGCTCGGGCAGGGTTTCCGACATGGGGATTCCTTTCTTCATGGGATGTGGACGAGGCGGCGCGGCGCATCAGGGCGTCCGGGCCGCCCCCACGGCGTTACGCCAGGCGGCGCGCAGGGCGACGGACTGCCGCCATGCACGGACCACCTTCGGCGGCATACCGACGCCGAGGACTCCGGTGAGGCGGTCGCCTCTGCGGTAGGCGGCGACGAACCGGCGGGAAGCCAGGTCGCCCTCCACGACGGTGACCTCGTCGTGTCCGCGCAGGTAGCCGTGGGCCTGGATCTTCATGCCGTACTGGTCGGACCAGAAGTACGGCACCGGCGCGAAGGACTTGCGCGCCTGCGGGTTGAGCAGATTGCGGGCGGCGGCCACACCCTGTTCGGCGGCGTTCGTGCGGTGCTCGACGCGCATCCGCGTATCGAAGAGCGGGTTGTGCCACGAGGCCACGTCGCCGGCTCCGTACACGCCAGGGGCAGCGGCACTGAACTCGTCGCACACCAGGCCGTCGCCCACGGTCAGGCCGCTGTCCTCCAGCCATTCGGTGTTGGGGTGGGAGCCGATGGCCACGAGTACCTCGTCGGCCCTGAGCACGCTGCCGTCGCCGAGGCGTACGCCACCGGAGACGACCTCGGCGACTGTCACTCCGGTGCGCAGGTCCACGCCGTGCTCGTCGTGGAGGGAGGAGAGCACGCGTCCGACGTCCTCGCCCACCGCGTGGGCCAGTGGCACGGAGGCCGGCTCCAGCAGCGTCACCCGCGCGCCCAGACTGCGGGCCACTGAGGCGGCCTCGGAGCCGAGGAATCCGGCTCCGACCACGGCCAGGTGGCAACCGGGCCGGATGCGGTCCCGCAGAGCGAGCGCATCGTCCAGTGTGCGCAGCACATGCGCCCGCTCGCCGGGCAGCCGACGCGGCCGTACACCCGTTGCCACGACCAGGCCATCGAAGCCCACCTCGGAGCCGTCGGCCAGCGACACCGTACGACCGGTCAGGTCCAGTCCGGTCGCGGCGAGGCCGAGGCACAGCTCCAGGCGCAGGGCGTCCAGATCGGACTCCGGGCGCAGCGGGAGCCGGTCGGCGGCCCACGATCCCGACAGGATCTCCTTCGACAACGGCGGCCTGTCGTACGGCGACAGGGACTCGTCGCCGATGAACGTGATCGCACCCTCGTACCCCTCCCGCCGCAGCGTCTCGGCGGCGGCGAGCCCGGCAGCCGAGGCTCCGACGATCGCGATCCGGTTCAGGGAGTTCACGATTCGGTCAGCCGTATCGCCGCGGCCGGGCACACCGCCGCCGACTCCCTCACGGCGTCATGGTGGTCGGGTGCCGGGGCCTCGTCCAGGAGGATGACGAGGCCGTCTTCCTCCTGCTGGTCGAAGATCTCCGGGGCGAGCAGGACGCACTGCCCCGAGGCGACGCATTTGGGAGCGTCGACTTCTACCCGCATAGGCATAGGCGTATCACCTCAACTGTCATGGCTGGCTTGTTCACTGCGGCGCACAGCGTGCTGTCGGCGGTAGGCCGTCACCCAGGCGCCATGGGAAGCAGTCTACGAGTTATTGGCCTAAGCGGACAGTAAGTCCGGAAGGGACATGAAGTCCCTGGATGACATAGCATTACTTTCGGCCAGATGGTGGGGATGAGCGGAGACGGGTGACGTGAAGTGCGGCGACACGGCGACAAGCCGACGAGGCGCGCCGGACGCGGAGCGGAGAACGGGCCGTCCGCCACTGACGGAACGGCGCAAGGCCGAAACGAGGATGGAGATCGCCCGCGAGACAGTGCGACTGTTCACGAGCAAGGGCGTCGCCGCGACCTCGGCCGATGAGATCGCGGAAGCCGTCGGCATCTCGACGCGCACACTGCGGCGGTACTTCCCCAGCAAGGAAGCATGCGTCCAGCCATTACTGGCAGCGGGGGCCGAAGCGGTCACCCGGCGACTGCGCACATGGCCGTCAGGGCGCACCCTGAGAGAGGCCGTGAATGACTGGGAAGACGGCGACGCCCTGATGGACGAGCCCGATGTCGCCGCGAGTCTGGAACTCATCCGCCTCACCCGCACCGAGCCGGGACTGAAGGCCGTATGGCTTCAGACGTACCACGAATACGACGGTCAGCTCGCCGAAATCCTCGCCGAGCGCGCAGGTTGTGACGCTGATGACCTGCACATCAGGATCCAAGCCGCGACGATCAACGCTGCCCTGCGCGTGGCCGCGGAGCATTACGCATGGCGGGAGCGCGTTGGCCGATCCGAGCCGGGCCAGAATGAAAGTGCGGGACTGTCGGAGGCACTCCGCACCGCCGTGTTGACAGCGGCTCAAGGGCTCCCCGACTGAGATGGCGTGCGGCGCGTTGATGACACCGGAAGGACCGCAGGTTCTCCGAGTTGGAGCGGCTGCGCCGACCGCCCACGAGGACGATGGGCACCGCGTTCTCCCAAGCGCTGGAGCGAGTGGACGAGATCGGCTCGTTCTCGCTCGGGCGGCTGACGCTGTCACCAATATCGGTGTTCTCCGGCTTCGTCGGCGGCCCCTCGCCCAGGAACCAGACGATCTCGGAGATCAGCCGCCGATCACCGGCACGGCCGCACGGGATCTCCTTCGCCACGGCCTCGCCCCGCGCCTGGTCGCGGCCGTGCAGTACAACCGTCGCGCCCTGGCGGGCCAGGTTCCGCGCGACATCCTTGCCGATCCCCAAGGAACGCCTGTCGTCAAACGATGACCACTCAAGCGGTCAGCGCACCACCGCTGTTCAGGAAGTCAGCGTCGACCTCTGCCGGTGTTCGACAGCCATGTGTCTTGCGCGGGCGATGGGTGAGCTCGTAGGCGATGGCGTCCAGGTCGGCCTGGCTGAAGGCGCGGAGGTCCGCGCCCTTGGGCAGGTGCTGTCGAAGCAACCGGTTGGTGTTCTCGTTGGTGCCGCGCTGCCACGGGCTGCGCAGGGACAGGGCCCGCTCCCTCGGTGTCACGGACGTCGTCGCTGATGCCGCCAAATGGGCCGGCGCGGGCTTCGATCTCAATGTCCACTACGCAGGCTTCGGCACCACCACGGAAGCGGCCCTTTCGCGAACTCGTGTCATGGCGTGCTGCCCTGTTCAAGGGCCCGGGCCGAGCCCATCGAGGACCGTGCGGCGGCGGCCGTGCGGCGGTGCAGGCGGAGGGGGAGCGGCCGGAGGCCCGGTTGGCCGGGCGGCGGGTGACCGTCTGCCCGGCCCTGGAGGAACCGGGGCGGTCAGACGGCCGCCCAGCCGTTGTCCACCGGCAGGATCGCGCCGTTGATGTTGCTGGCCGCGTCCGATGCCAGGAAGACGATCGCGGCGGCCTGCTCCTCGGGTTCGGAGAGCTGGCCCACGTTGCTGGAGTAGGGCGCGAGCGCGGCCGGTCCGTGCGCGCCGTCCTCCACGTCCACCTGGATCCCGGTTTTGGTGCCGCCCGGCGCTATCGCGTTGGCTCGGATGCCCTGGTTGCGGTACATCACGGCCAGGCTCTTGGTCAGTCCGACGATGCCGTGCTTCGAGGCCGTGTAGGCGGCACCGGCCGAGCTGCCGCGCAGACCGGCCTCGGAGGCGGTGCTGACGATCGCGCCACGGCCCGACGCCAGCATGTGCGGCAGCACCGCCCGGGTGAGCAGGAACGGCGCGGTGAGGTTGACCCGTATGACCCGCTCCCACTCGGTGTCGGTCACGTCCGCAAGTGCCGACATCCGGTCCATGATCCCGGCGTTGTTCACCAGGACGTCTATCCCGCCGAACCGCTCCACCGCGATCGCGACCACCTGGTCCACCACCGACTGCTCGCTGAGGTCGCCGGTGACGGCCACCGCCGTACCGCCGACCGCCTCGATCTCCTTGACCGCCGTGCCTGCGCTCTCGGCGTTCAGGTCGGCGACCACGACCCGGGCGCCCTCCTTCGCGAAAGCCAGGGCGGCGGCACGCCCGATCCCTGACCCCGCGCCGGTGACGATGACGCTGCGCTCGTCAAGTCCGCTGTCCATGTGGTGCTCCTATCAGGTGGTTCCGAGGGCGCTCGGCGCCCGGTGCAGTCACACCATACGACTTAATGTCTCTGGGTGACATAAAGTCGGGGCAGGGGCTCTTTCTCGTCGTTCCGGCTCCTCGGGGGAGAATCGCGTTGCAGCAGCCACCGGCACCGGAGGGACAGATGACCGCAGGGGGACGCACGGGACGGCCGCCCCTGAGCAAGGAGCGCAAGGCCGAGATCAGACTGGAGATTGCCCGCGCCGCGGTGGACCTGTTCGCCGCCCAGGGGGTGGCCGCGACCACGGGCGAGCAGATCGGGCAGGCGGTCGGGGTCTCGGCGCGCACGGTGTGGCGTTACTTCCCGAGCAAGGAGGCATGCGTGCGACCGCTGTTCGCGGCCGGCATCGAAGCGATCGCCGACGTACTGCGCCGCTGGCGCCCCGATCGGCCGCTGGAGGACGTCTTCGGCAGCGTCCTGCCGACGGACAACCGCCTCGTGCACGGCCCGGACCGCGCCACCATCTGCTCCCTGGTAAGACTGACCCGCAGTGAACCAGGTCTGCGCGCGGAATGGCTGCAGTCATATGACGCGGCCGAACCGGCGTTCGCCCGCGCCCTCGCCGAACGCTCCGGGCTGCCCGCGGACGCCCTCGTCCCCACCATCCAGGCGGCCATGGTCAACGCGGCCCTGCGCGCGGCCGTCGAGTACTACGCCTGGCGTGTCGCCCAAGGCGCGACGGATGCGGCCACAGCGGAAGCCGAGCTCACAGCGACCATGCGCGCGGCCCTCGCCGTCGTGGCGGACGGGCTCGCCTAGTACTCCAGCCGGAATTCTGTATTTCTCCTGGTCAACGGCTTGGCGGTGGGAGTGTAGCGGGATGTGGGCATGGTTGGGACGGTCCTGGACCAGCCCTCCCACCAACGGGTGCCCACGCCGCATGTAATGACAGCGTCGGGCACTTCGGCGCCGAGCGCGGCCACGAAACGGGTGCTGGTAGGGGCGGCGAACACCTGGGTGAGGTCGCGTACGCGCAGGCCGGCCAGCGGGCGGCGCGGTGTGGGGCGCCAGGCGCTTCCGTTCCGGGGGTGGTCGATGATGTGGGCAAGCGGTTCCGCGTCGACCGCCGCACCGGCCGGGCTGGCCAGCCATTCCTGCGGCGTTCGGCTGGCTGGCGCGACGCAGCGACCATCGACGAGGCGCCGCTCGATCTCGTCGGCCTTGCTGTTCCTCCGTACGATCGCGGCGACGTTCTCGATGTCCTGCGGCACGCCCAGGGCAGCCGCGATCCGCTCGCGGGCCGACGGGAGGGTTCCGTGCAGCCACAGCCAGCGGTCGTCGGCATCCGGGTGAAGAAGCTGAAATCGCCCCTGGGCTTGTGCCGCTGTGCTCTCGGTAGCGGCGCCGACGGCGGAGGAAGGCTGATCTTGAAAGCCGAGGGGGGTGTCGTGGCACGCAGTCAAGACCTGGAAAGCGGCACCGATCCCGAGTTCAGCGCCAAAATGAACCGCATCCTCGACCTTTGCGGCCACCGACCTGCCTACGGACGGGTGGTCTATGTCGCTGAGTTCGGGCCGTTGAACCTGCAACCCCGCGCTGGTCAGGGCTGGTTGCCCCGGCACAGGCCAAGGCGGTTGCGGGCGACCTACCACCGCGCCCACGGTGTTCGGCACCTGCTCGGGGCTGGATCTGGCAAACGGGAAGAACCAATACCGGATCCGTGATCGTTAGCGGTGGCAGGCGTTCCTCGGGTTGTTGAAGCAGGGCGATTGCAAAGTTCCCTGGGAACTGGCCTGTGGAGGTTCAGCGCGCTGGTTTCATCAAAGGGGCGGCGTGAGGCCACGGCCGTGCAGGGGCCTGCGGTTCGGCGAAGGCCTCACATGGGTCCCGTCCTGGGCGTTCCTCGGATTCCGCCGGCGGACAAGCCGCAGACGGAGGGTTGCCAGCAGCCGACGCCGTGCGCTGCCGCTGGTCTTCCCACGGACACGAGCTTCGGGCGGGACTTCAGGGCCGTGGCTCGCGCAGATGCCCGATCTTCATTTCTGCGCCGCTGTCGCCCCGGTGAAACTCGTAGAGCCGCTCGGCGATGTGGTCCGGATCGGCCTCTCCGTCCCCCCGGCTGATGAACAAGTCGATTACGGCCACGCCGACGTGGACACCCTGCGGCGCGAGCGCGTGGTGAAGGCTCAGGGCGTAACTGCGCAGCCCCGCCGAGGCGATTCCCACGGCGCTGATGGTAGGCACTGGGTAGAGGGCCGAGGAGCCGACGGTGAACAGCAAGGAACCTCGTCCGCGCTTGAGCATCCCGGGCAGCACCGTGTTCACGGCGGTGACGGCGCCGAGGACCTTCTGCTCGACCTCGGACCGGACGTCATCGGGCGTGATGCGGTCGGCGGGGATCGACGGGAGCTTGGCGTGAGCCGGGTTGTACACCAGGACATCGATGCCTCCCAGGTCCGAGTCCGCATCGTGGAGGGCATCGGTCAGGGCGGAAGGCCTGGTGACGTCGGCGCGATAGCCGCGCGTGGTGATGTCGAGTGCGCGGAGTTCGGCTGTCAGCCTGTCCAGGTTCTCGGGGGTGCGGCCCAGCACGGCCACCCGGTGACCGCCTGTTCCGAATCGCCTGGCGATGGAGCGGCCCAGTCCGGGGCCCGCGCCGACGATCGCGATCGTTTTCATGAAGGTGATTCCTTGTAGCGCGAAAGGCGTCGTGAGGTCGGAGGGAGGGGGCGTCAGCCGATCTGGATCGATCGCTTCGCCATGCCGACCCAGAAGCCGTCGATGACGGTGCGCTGGGCCGTGAGCTCTTCGTGGCCGGCTCCCAGGGTGACGAAGAGAGGAGCGAAGTGATCGGTGCGCGGGTGTGCGTAGTGGGCGCCTGGAGCCTTGTGCTCGAAGTCGAGGAGCGCATCCAGGTCGCCTGCGTCGAGTGCCCGGCGGCCCCAGTCGTCGAATTCCGCCATCACGGAGGAGACGTTATTGCCGTAGTCCAGGGCGCTGAGGTTGTGGGTGAAGAAGCCGCTCCCCACGATCAGAGTGCCCTCGTCCCGCAGCGGTGCCAGCCGACGGCCGACCTCCATCAACTGCCGCGGATCCAGCGTGGGCATCGAGATCTGGAGCACAGGGATGTCGGCGTCCGGGTACATCTCCTTGAGCGGAACGTAGGCGCCGTGGTCGAGACCCCGCTCGGGTACGTCACGGACCGGCATATCTGGCCCCTGCAACAGCTTTCGCACCTTGTCGGCGAGCTGCGGTGCGCCCGGTGCCGCGTAGGTCTCCTGGTAGTACCGCTCCGGGAAGCCCCAGAAGTCGTAGGTCAGCGGCACGGTTCGTGTGGCGCCGATGGAGAGTGGGGCGTCCTCCCAGTGTGCGGAGATCATCAGTATCGACTCGGGGCGGGGCAGATCGGCGGACCAGGCGGCAAGCTGGTCGGGCCAGAGTGGGTCATCGATGAGAGTGGGCGCGCCATGGGAGACGTAGAGGGCCGGCAGTCGGCCAGGAGCTTCCGCAAACATGACATGCTCCTTCGCGGTTAGTGCAAATTCGAACTATCCTGAAGGTACTTGATTATTTGAATTTGAACAACCTGGTAGTATCCGCCCATGAGCCGACCGAAGTGGCTGAACGAGGAAGAGGCGCGGGCTTGGCAGGCCTTTGTCGCGGCCGGAGCGCTCCTGAACCGGCGCCTTGACCAACAGCTCAAGGAGGATGTGGGGATCTCGCATCTGCAGTACGAGGTCCTGGTTCGACTCAGCGAGGCTCCAGAGGGCGAGCTCCGTATGACAGAGCTCGCCAGCGCCCTTTACAACTCGAAGAGCGGTCTCACCTACCAGGTCACTCAGATGGAGAAGGCGGGACTGGTGCGGCGCCGCTCGTGCGTGGACGATGTCCGGGCTGTCTACGCCTGTCTGACCGATGCGGGCCGGTCCCTGTTGGTCCGCGCCGCCCCAGGCCACGTCGACCTGGTACGAAAGCTGCTGTTCGATGCGCTCACCCAAGAGCAGCTGACAGCCGTGGCCGACGGTCTCAGCCACGTCGTCAGGCGCATGATGGACAGCCCGGCAGTGCCGGGGCGCGGGTAGAGCCGCTTCTCCGGCGCCGGGAGGGCGAAGCCAGGGTGGGCGCAAGGTTCGTTGATCGTGCGTTACCGCGCAGGCCGCCAATACGCCGACCGGTTCGGTGCCCGCCTGTGGCTTCACGAAGGATGTGCGGGGGCGGTCGAGGTAGTACCGGCGCGCAGGCGGGTGATGTCCCGAACCGGCGGCAGTCCGTAGAAGGCCCGGTATTCGCGGCTGAACTGGGTCGCGCTGGTGTATCCCACGGTGTGGGCGACCTGCGCGGCTGTGACGTCGCCGGCCAACAGCTGGCGCCTGGCTGACAGTAGCCGCAGGTGTTTCTGATAGCGCAGCGGGCTCATACCGGTCGCAGCCGTGAAATGCCGGTGGAGGGTTGCCGGGCTCATACCGGCCTCGGCGGCGATCTGGTCGATGTTCACCGGCTCGGTGATGCGGTCACCGAGCCAGGCGATGACGCCGCGGATCCGAGTGCTCGGCTACTTCGCCCAGGTTCGGCTGCCCCTGCCCAGCCGACCCGGCAGAAGCACTCCGGGGCCGACGTCTGAGGCAGGCCGCAGGACAGTGCCGAGAGAAGATGGGCAACCCAGCGGCCTGCCGTCAGCTCCCGGATACGCCGCCGGGCGACATCCATCTGTGCGGAATGATCGTCGCGTTGCTGGGTCATCTTCACCCGCCATGGTCGGGCTATTCCCGACGCCGGAGCAGGTGCGCTCTCGTGTTGGCGCATCACCCGAAACAGCGATCGTGCAACCCCTGTTGCGGTTGCTGGCGTCAGAGAACCTGGCGCTGAGCTGTAGCAACCCCACTAGATCTGTCTCGTGCCACAGCATCTTCCAGGAGACCTCCTGCCCGTCCGGCAGCGTCAGCGCTATGTCGGCCGGAGTGCATCCAGCCGCTCGCCGGTCGTCGCCGTGCGGGCTGTCCACCTACCAAGTCCCTGGTTCCAGCCCCCGCGCCGAGAAGCGCAGCGCTGCCTGCTGCGCGGTCCCGGCCTGCTGCCGGTAGGGGCGTGCCACCACACATGGACCGACAGCTCCAGCAGGCGGCGGTGCAGGGCCGACTGGTATCCGTTTATGCGCCGTGGACAGTGCCTCGTACCACTGGCGGCCGGTCCTCAGCGTCCTGAGCTGATCCGCGCAGTCACTCCGGCTTGGCCGCGCTGACCGCTGTCTCGTCGGGCCCCGCAACGCCTGCCGTGCCGTCCGCTGTGACGAAGGGTTCCTGACCGGGCTGCCGTGCGCCGGCGCATGCGAGGGTGAGCGCGGCGGCCACGGCCAGGACGACAACGGCGGCTCCCGAGAGCAGGAAGGCGTTCGCGGCTCCGGCGAGGGTGATGGTGGTCGAGGCGACAAAGGGGGAGATCGCCAGGGCTCCTGCCACTCCGGCCTCCCACAGGCCGAGCGCCTTCGCCAGATGGTGGCTGGGTATGCGCTGCTGCACCAGTGCGATCAGGGGGATGTCCGTGAGGGCCGAGGCCAGCCCCGTGGCGGTGAGCAGAACCGCCGCCACTGCATGGGAGGTGACCGTTCCCAGCGGGGCCCGGAAGATCCCGAGCAGGGCCCACGCCAGCACCGCGGCCAGTGCGAGTCTGCGGATGCGCAGGCCGGCCAGGAGCAGGGCGCCCACCACTTCGGCGACCCCGGCGACGCCGAGCAGCAGGCCGTACTGGCCGCCCTGTCCCACGACCGCGACCAGCCCGACGGTCAGGAACCCGTTGGTCAGGGCGAGGGCGAGCACGAAGGTCACGATGACCACGAGTACGTCGGGGGCGGCCCGCACGGCCCTGAGCCCGGCGCTGAGATCGGACCACAGCCCCGTTTGACCGCTGGTCGGGGCCGGGCGGGTCACGCGGATGGCGGCCACGGCGGCGGCCGAGCCCAGGAAGGTCAGTCCGTTGACCACCAGCGCCGACTGCAGCGAGCCGAGGGCCAGCAGCGGCGCGAGCATGAGCGGTCCGACGAAAAAGGCGGCCCGGAAGGCGACTTGCAGCAGCCCGTTGGCCTGCTGGAGGCGGTCGTCCGGCACGATCTGAGTGACGATGGCGTTGCGGGCAGGGGCGAACGGGGCGCCGATCAGCGCCAGCAGCGCTGTGGTCGCCACGAGCAAGACCAGGTTCAGCAGGTTGAAAGAGAGCAGGACGAAAGCCACGGCCACCACGGCGAGCCGGGCCAGGTCGGTGGCGATCATCAGCTTCCGGCGGTCGCGGCGGTCTGCGTACGAGGCAGCGACGAAGGTGGCCACGAACGCGGGCGCGAACGCAGCGACGCTCACCACGGCGACGGCGGTGGGGTCCTTCGTCAGAGACCACGCCAGCCACGCGGTCGCGGCGGTGTACAGGCCGTCGCCGAAGCGCGAGATGCCCTGGCCGGCGAAGAGAAGCAGGAAGTTGCGGTCCTTCAGCAGTGACATGCGGCCACTGTCGGGTCCCGTCGGGGGCATGATCCACTTATTAGGCAGATGGCTAATCAGTCGGACCCGGTCGTCTCGCCATCGCCGTGCAGGAAGCTTTCCAGGCTGGGGGTCAGGCCCGTCACCTGTCCGGGCACCAGCCGGTACAGGACGTAGTAGCCCTCGCGGCGGCGCTCCAGCAGGCCCGCGTCCGCCAGCACGCGCAGATGCTTGGACAGGGCCGCCTCGCTGACACCGACGAGCGGGGCCAACTCCTGCGTGCTGCGCGGGCGTTCGGCGAGCAGCCGGAGGGCGCGCAGCCGGGTGTCGTCGGCGAGCGCCCGCAAGGTGCCGACGAGTTGGGTGGGGGGAATTCTCGGGCGGGCTTCCCGGACAATCGAGGAGAGGGGGAAGACGAGGCCGAGGGGCCAGGGCCCGTCGCAGTTGACGCGTACGTGCGGCCACACATAGGCGCTGGGGGCGAGGACGAGGGTGTTGTCCGGGCCGATGGCGACCTCGTGGTCGTGCGGTCGCTCCAGCCAGAAGCGTTCAGCGCGCGGGTCGCTGCGCACTTCGGGCCACAGCCCGCGCAGCATCCCGTAGAGGCCGCGTTCCTCGATCTGGCGTCCGGCCTCGCTGACGCCGGCGGCGAGTTCGGGTTCGAGCCGTGCCCATTCCTCCTCGAAGGCCTCCTGCCAGTAGCGCTCCAGCATGCTCAGGAACCGTTCGAGCAGCGCGCGGGGATCGTCGAGGAGCATCGTGGCCATGGCTTCGTCGCTTTCCCGTGCGAGGCGCTCGCGCAGCAGGCGGCGTACTTCCGGTTCGTGCAGCACCTGCGGATCCCTGCCCGCGCCGCTGCCCGGCCAGGGCGTGAGCAGGGGGACGGAGAACTCCAGGCGGACCAGTTCCGGATCCGCCCCGCGCAGGCCGGCCAGTTCGTCTTCGAAGTCCGCCAGTCGGCCGGTCGGCTGCGGAAAGAGGAACTCGGGGAAGTACGAGCGCACCGCGTAGGAGAAGGCCTCGATCTCCCGCTTCAGCGCCGGGGACAGCTTGCGCATCGCACGCACCCAGCCGTGCTGGACGGGGTGGTGCTTGGGCTCCACCAGCACATGGAGACTCAGTACGGCTTCCATCGTCGGCGAATAGGCGAACCCCACCCGCCCCGCACCGCCGGCAGGGACCCGGAACACGATCGTCATAGCCCGTCATCCTTGCCGCACCGCGTCCACAACGGGAGACACGCGCCGGGGCGGCTTCTGCACCGCTTACCTGCGCGCGGCGGGCGGCCCTGCGGCAAGCGGGAATCGCCGCAGGGCCGTTCGGCAGCTCGAGTACTTCCGTATCCGGTCGATCACCAGTCGGTGATCACGCGACCGCCCGCACGGACCGTAGAACGAGCCAGCCCGGCCGATCATGTGACTGTTGCCTGATCTGCTCGTTCTCCGAGTATTCGGCGGCCAGAACGCGGTGATCTGTGCATCCACCCTTCCTTCACGGGGAGAGCGTCAAGGCCGGACGACGGGAAGAACGATGCGCGAGGGCCGTGCCGCGTCGTGCGCGATCTCCTGGCGTGCCGGGTGGAAGTCCGTTCCGCTGTCAGGGGACGCGCCGGTGCTGAGGTTGCGGTCCCAGCGTGGGAAGTTGCTGGAGGTGACGTGGACGCGCAGACGATGACCGGCACGGAAGACATAGCTGGTCGACCACAGGTCGACGACGTGTGCGGCGAATTGACCGGGTATGGTCTTCACCCTTGCGATTCCGTCGACGACGTTGAGGGACACGCCCTGGGAGTCGACGTCGCAGAGCCGGACCACCCAGTCCGTTGAAGGGGCATCGGTCGCGGCGTGGACGAAGGCGCGGACCCGGCCCGTGACTTCAAGGTCCTCGGCGAGGGGCTCGCTGGTGTACACCAGGACATCCGGTCGGCCCTCCACGGGGGCCTGGTCGAGCGGACCCGATCGGTACTCGCTGGACATCAGGGTCGCGCCGCCGACCGTCGGCACCGGATCGGCCGGATCATGGACGTACGTCTTGATGCCCCCGTCGGGTCCCGGAGCGTCGAACGCGAGCCCGCCGTCCGGGTGCAGGAACACGTCCGTGTCCACGGCACGGGCGAGCGGCCACTCCTGCTCCTCGCGCCATTCGTTCTTCCCCATCACGAACAGCAGAACCGGCGGGAGCTCAGGTGCTGACGGCGCGGCGCCGGAGGTGAGCCACTTGCGGAACCACTTGGTCTGGACGCCGGTCAGTGTGCCGCGAAAACCGAGGAGATCGGCGCTCGCCGCCATCCCGAAGTTGACGTCACCAATCTGCCCTGTGCGGTTCATGTGCGTCCAGGGTCCCATGATCAAGGTCGCTGGCCGTCCCGCCGCGCGGCTCTCGGTGTAGTTGTCCAGCGTGCCCTGGCAGAAGATGTCGTACCAGCCGCCGATGTTCAGACTGGGCAGGTCGACTTCCGCCTGGCGCCCCGCGACCCGGCAGGCCGCACTCCACTCCGGATCGTTCAGCGCGCGTTCGAAGCCGAGGTCCGGGATGCCGTGACGCTGGAAGGCGGGGTGGCGACCGGACGGGAGTTCCCAGTACCCGGAGGGGGCCGTCCGGTCCGTGTCGTGGATCAGGGCCCCGAGCGCCGGCCCCAGGGCGGCCGGGTCGTCGGCGTGCCGTTTCATCACGGTGTCCATGCCCTGCATCAGCGACCACGGCAGGGTGATGCCCAGCTCGATGGCCCCGCCACGGGCGAAGAGCCCGTCGTTCGGTTCGGAAAATGTGATCTGGGGGGCGATGGCGTGCAGCTCTGGAGGCTTGGACAGCGCCGCCATCCACTGGGTGTTGCCGAAATAGCTGCCGCCGATCATGCCGACCCGGCCGTTGGTGTCCGGCAGGGCGGCCGCCCAGCGGACCGTGTCATAGCCGTCATCGGCCTCGTATGTCCACGGCTCCCACTCGCCGTCCGAGGCGAAACGGCCCCGGGTGTCCTGGATGACGACGATGAACCCACCGCGTGCCAGGCCGAGCGGGTCCACCATGGCGCTCACCAATGCGAAGTTCTTTCCGTAGGGCAGCCGGGCGAGCAGCACCGGATACGGACCGCCCGAGGCGGGCCGGTAGATGTTGGCCCTCAGAACGGTGCCGTCTCGCATGGTGGCGGGGACGTCGTACTCGACCGTCACGTCCATGTGCCGGCCTCCTTCGTGTTGCGCTGTGCGAGTGGGAATCCTCCGCACTCTTTCAAGCGGGAACCGGCCCCGGCACACCCATTCGGGTGTGGCGGGCTGCGCGGATCCGCGGTCTCCGCGGCTCGGACGACGAGGAGGTGCGTGGTGGACGACACGGTCTCACCCGGAGGCATCCTGCGCCGTGCGGCAGCACGACACGGCGACAAGGTCGCCCTGGTGACGGCGGCTCGCATGATGACTTTCCGTGAGCTCGAGGCGGCAAGCAACCGCATCGCGGCGGCGCTGGCCGCACGCGGTGTGCGGGACGCAGCGCTTACAAGGCGGGAGCCGTGGTCAATCCGGTCAACATCATGCTCACCCCGTGGAGTTGGCGTCCGTGCTCGGTGACTGCAATGCCGCCGTGGTGTTCACCAGCTCCGAGCAGGGGGCTGACGTCCTGGCACTGACTCGCAGCCTGCCGGACCTGGGCATGGTTGTAGCGTTTGACGATCCGCCCCAGGGAGCCGTTGGCTTCGCTGAGTTGCTCGCCTCCGACACGTCGTTCCCCGCCTTCGCCCCGGACCCGGCCGCGGCCTCCGCGATCGGCTACACCTCCGGCACCACCGGGCGCCCCAAGGGGCGGAGCAGAGCCATCGGGCAGTCTTGCTGAACTGCGCGCTGGCCGAGACCATGCACGGCTGTACCTCCGCGGACGTGGTGGTGACGGCGCTGCCCGCCGCGCAACGTGGTGATCAACGGCACCTTCCCGGCCGGCGGCCACTGTGGTGCTGGTGGAGCGGTTCAGCCTAGGCGAGGCGCTGCGGCTGATCGGCCGGCACTCCGCGACGATGTTCGAGGGATGCCCGCGATGTACGCGACGACGCTCGCCGACGCCGCGCTGGAGAGAGCCGATCTGTCGTCGCTGACCCGCTGCACCGTCGGCGGGCAGGCCATAGCGCTGTCCGCAATCGGGCGACGGCAGGCCCGCTCGGGTACCCCCTGATCGAGCTGTGGGGGGATGACCGAGACCGCAGGCCTGGGCACCACCCATACCCTGCATGCCCCTTCCGTCCCCTGGACCGATTGGCGTGTCCCTGCCCGGTGTGGAGGTGCGCGTCGCGGATCTGGACGACGTCACACACGACGCTCCCCTCGGCGAACCTGGTGAACTCATGGTGCGCGGCCCGATCGTCATGCTCGGCTGTCACAGCGATCCGCAGGCCACCGCCGAGACCATCGGGCCGGACGGCTGGCTGCACACCGGCGACATCGCCTCCACGACCGACACCGGGCACTTCTTCATCGTCGACCGCCGCAAGGGCATGATCATCACGGGGGATTACAACGTCTACCCGGCCGAGATCGAGCGGGTCGTCGCCACGCATCCCGCGGTCGCCGTGGTTGCGGTAGGGTCCGTGCCGGACCCGGTCAAGGGTGAGCTGGCGTGCGCGTACGTCGTACTCGCCCCGGGAGCGCACGCCACCGAGGACGAGGTGCTCGCCTTCACATGGCAGTCACTCGCCGCGTACAAACGGCCGCGCCTGGTCCGCTTCGTCGACGACCTGCCCAGAACGTCCACAGGCAAGATCATGCGACGTGAGCTGATCGAACAGTTCCAGCCGTGACAGGGACGAGACGTGCGGTGTTTGATGACGGTATGCCGGACTACCCGCTGCACCATCTCGGCGAGCAGTACGCGGAGCTCCTCGCGGCATTGGACCGCGGGGAGGCCCTGCGCCGCGCCCTCGCGCTCCTCGCCGGCGATTCGCGGGTGGCGTGGGCTGCCGGGCCCGGCTCGATGCAGGAACTGACCATCGAGCAGCTGGTCGGCGACAGGACCGGAATGCTGCGGGCTCTACGGGTGCCCCCGGGCGCCGGACTGACAGGCAAGGTCCACCGGTCCGGACAGGCCGAGTGGGTCAACGACTACTTCTCCAGCGCCGAGATCACGCATACCTTCGACCGGCACATTGCCGCCGAGGGCGTCCGCAGAGTCCTCGCCGTCCCCCTGATCAGAGACGGCGAGCCACTTGGCGTCCTCGCCCTCGGCCTCCGCCGGGAGGGTACCTTCGGCGACCGCGAAGTCGAACGCGTCTCGGCAGTGGCCACACAGGCCGCCCTCGCCCTGTCGATCGCCGAACGCGCCCGCCTGACCCGGGAGCTCGCCGTCCACGAGGAGCGACAACGGCTCGCAGCCGACCTCCACGACAGCGTCGGCGCACTGCTGTTCGCCATCGGGTCCGGCATGGCCGACCTCGCCGAAGCCGGGGACACCGACCCCGACCTGCGGGCACGGCTGAACCGTCTCCGGAGCCAGGCCGCGGACGCGACCACCGCCCTGCGCGAATCCCTGCGCACGCTGCGCTCCTCCCCGGCCGCCCTGGCCCTCGGGGTCGCCCTGCGCGCGGACTGCACCGCCTTCTCCGACCGCACCGGCATCCCGGCCGAACTGGTCGTCCTGGACGGGGACCCGCCCGAGCTGCCCCCGTCCCGCTCGGACGCTCTCCTGGCAGCGGTCCGCGAAGCCCTGCTGAACGTTGAGAAACACGCCCACGCGAGTGCGGTGACCCTGTCGGTCGGGTGCAGCGGCGGGCTGCTGACCGTCGCCGTGCACGACGACGGTACCGGCCTGGCACCGGACCACGAGTCAGGCCTGGGGCTGACCAAGACCGCCGAGGCCCTCGGCCGACTGGGCGGTTCCGTCCGCCTCCTCTGCGACCCGGACGGCGGCACGGTATGGCGGGCGCAGCTGCCATGCTGACGGGCCGGCCCACGCGGATCGTCATCGTGGACGACCACCCGGTCGTCCGCGACGGGGTCGTGGCGCAGCTGAACGGATGCACCGACCTGGCCGTCGTCGGCCATGCCGAAACAGGCGCCGCCGCCGTCGAACTGTGCGCGCGAGAACAGCCCGACGTGGTCCTGCTCGACCTGCGCCTCCCCGACCGCCTCGCCGCTGACGTCGTCCCGGCGGTGCACCGGGTCAGTCCCGACAGCCGCGTCCTGCTCTTCACCGCCTTCCCCGAACACGCCGCCGTCGCACCAACGTTGGCCGCTGGAGCCAGCGGACTACTTGTCAAGGACGCCGGCGGCACGGCCGTGCGCGACGCGATCCGCAGCGTGGCCCGCACCGGCGTCTTCCGCGCCGACCTCCCCGACGCCTCCGCGGCTCCCGTCACCGCGCGCGAGTACGACGTGCTGCGCCTGGTCGCGGCCGGATACACCAACCCTGAGATCGGCGACGAGCTGAACCTGTCAGTCAACACCGTCAAGAGCTATCTCCGGGAAGTGATGCACAAGCTCGCCGCCCGCAACCGGGCCCACCTCATCGCCAATGCCCGCACGCATGGCCTGCTGTGACGGAGGATGAGCGGGCAACGGCACTTGTTGGTCGTGCCGTCCTCCGTGGTGAGCATGGCGGGGGCAAGCGGGAGTGCAGCACCTACGCCAGAGCGGACGAGACCTCGGTGGGAGGGGCTGGAATCAGCTGCCCCGCGCAGATGACCTTGCCTTCGCGGTTGTGCCGGGCGGCGGTGAGCTGCGCTCACGCGGGCCTGGCGTAAGAACGTCTCACCGTCGGTGAGCCAGGTCTCGATGGCCGGCCACGCGCGTGCACGGCGCTCCTGCGGCGGACCACCGTGAACTACCTCGTCGAGCAGGGCCTCGGCATCGCCCAGGGCGTCGGCCAGGCGGGACAGCGCCGTGGCGTCGTCGGGCCACGGGCTGCTGGCAGGGCGGCACCGGTCGATCAGCGTCGGGGCGTGACCGACGACGACGAGGAACCGGCGCCAGGCATGGCGAGGAAAGCCTCGGTCGCGGAGCCGGGGACGGCGGCACTCAGGGGGTGGCGTCGCTGTAGCGGCCGAAGGCGACCAGTGCCTGCTGGGTGTGGCGCTGAAGTAGGGCGTGGCTCAGAACCCGGCGGAGACGTGACGGGTTCGTTGCCGTCGGTTTGCTTTACACCCTCGCAATGTTGGATTAACTTCCAATGTTGGAATTGGTTCCAAGTTTCCGCGAGCCCAACGATGCGAGCGGTGGTACGGAGGTCCGATGACCGACCGATTGAATGTGACGTTTCCTTCGGGGCCGGACGAGTGTCACGCCTGGCTGTACCTGCCCGAGGGCGGGGGTCGGCGCCCCGTGGTGGTCATGGCACACGGTCTCGGTGGGGTCCGCGAGATGCGGCTGGACGCCTACGCCGAGCGTTTCGCCGCCGCCGGCTACGCATGCCTGGTGTTCGACTACCGGCACTTCGGGGCCAGTGGCGGTCAGCCGCGACAGCTCCTGAGCATCAGACGACAGCTCCAGGACTGGCGGGCCGCCGTGGCGTACGCGCGCTCCCGGCCGGAGACCGATCCCCGGCGCTTGGTCCTGTGGGGCACCTCTTTCGGCGGTGGCCATGTCCTGGCGACAGCCGCCCAGGACCCGGCCGTCGTCGCCGTCATCGCCCAGGGCCTGTTCACCGACGGTGTCGCCTCTGCCCTGGCGATGCGCCCGGACACCTCGGTGAAGGTGATGGCCCGCGCGGTCCGTGACGTGGTCGGCGCCCGCCTAGGGCGCCCTCCCGTCATGGTCGCGACGGCGGGGCCGCCCGGATCCGCCGCGCTGATGACCGCTGCGGACGCCGAGCCCGGCTACCTGGCCCTCGTGCCCAACGACGCGCCCTTCTCCAACCAGGTTGCGGCGCGGTTCGCCCTGGACATCCTCCGCTACCGACCGGGCCGCCGGACCGCGAAGATCGCATGTCCGGTGCTGTTGTGCGTGTGCGAGCACGACAGCGTGGCCCCCGCGCGGCCCACCCTGCGCCATGCCCGCAGGGCTCCGCGCGGCGAGATCCGCCTCTACCCCGACGGCCACTTCGACATCTACCTCGGCGAGCCCTTCGAACGCGTCCTCCACGACCAGCTCGCCTTCCTGGCGCGGCACGTCCCCATCGGATCCGCACCCGGTGAAGCCCCGGGACCCACGACACCCTGAAAGAGGTACGAGGTGCTCACCTACCCGATTGCGGGGAAGACCGTCTTCATCACCGGCGCAGCCGGAGGTATCGGTGCGGCCACCGCCCGCACGCTGCACTCGCGCGGAGCCAACGTGGTCCTCGCCGACCGGGGCATCGACGCCATATCGGCCCTCGCCCGCGACCTCGGCGGCGACAGGACACTGGCGCTGTCGGTGGATGTCACCGACAGCGCCGCACTGGCCGACGCGGTGGAACGTACCGTCGACCGGTTCGGCGGCCTGGATGTCGTCTTCGCCAACGCGGGGATCGCGGCCGATCCGCCGGCGACGATCGCCACCATCGACCCGGCCATGTTCGAGCGCGTCGTCGAAGTGGACCTGCTGGGCGTCTGGCGCACCGTTCGCTCCGCACTGCCGCACGTCATCGCGGCGCGCGGGCACGTCCTGGTCACCGCTTCGGTGTACGCCTACTTCAACGGCATGACCAACGCCCCCTACGCCATGTCGAAGGCCGGCGTTGAGCAGTTCGGCCGCGCCCTGCGCGCCGAACTCGGCATCCACGGCGCCAGCGCCGGGGTGCTCTACCCCGGCTGGGTCCACACGCCCATCGCTGGAGCAGCCTTCGGAAGCAACGACATCACCACCCGCATGCGCGAGATCGCCTTCCCGTCCCTGCTCGGCAAGGCCATCTCCCCCACGCGCGTCGCGGACGCCGTCGTCCGCGGCATCGAGAACCGCTCGGCCCGTGTCATGGTCCCCCGCAGGTGGGTACCGTTTTCGGCCCTGCGCGGCGTCCTTAACCCCGTCACCGATCTCATCGCCGAACGCCACCCCGAACTGCGCCGACTCCTGCGCCGACTCGAGGAATCCGCCGGCCCCACAGGCAAGTCCCCGCAGACCAACTCACCGAGGTAGGCCGTCATGACCCGTTACGACCTGGCCGGGCGCACCGTCGCCCTCACCGGCTCCACCGGCGGCCTGGGCGCCGCCCTCGCCCGGGCCCTGCGCGGGCGCGGCGCCAACCTCGCGCTGCTCGACCTCAGCCTCGCGGCCACCACGGCCCAAGCCCAGGACCTGGGAGACGAAACGGTCGCCCGTGGCTGGCACGCCGACGTACGCGACCTCGCCGGCCTGCAGCAAGCCATGGACGAGGCCGCCACGCACTTCGGGCGCCTCGACATCGTCATCGCAGGCGCCGGGATCGACACCATGGCCCCGATGGCGACCATCGACCCGTCGGCCTACGAACGTGTCATCGACGTCAACCTCAACGGCGTCTGGCGCACCTTCCGCGCGGCTCTGCCCCACGTCGAGGTCCAACGCGGCTATCTCCTCGCGATCTCCTCCATGGCCGCCTTCGTGCACTCGCCGCTCCAGATCTCCTACACCGCGAGCAAGGCCGGCGTGTGGGCGATGTGCGACAGCCTTCGCCTGGAGGTTCGCCACCTGGGTGTCGCTGTCGGCAGCGCCCACCCCACGTTCTTCCGCACTCCGATGATGGACGACGTGACCGCGGACCCGGCCGGGCACGTCCTCTGGGGCGGCAACTCCAAGGGGTTGTGGAAGATGGTGCCGCTGGAGAAGGTCATCGCCGGTATCGTCCGCGGCATCGAGCGTCGTGCGGACCGCGTCGTCGTCCCCAGGTCCCTCACCCTGACCGTGAACGCTCCCGGTCTGTTCCGGCCGATACTCGAACGGGTCGGTTTCCGCCCGCAGACGGTCCAGCGCGCCCTCGGCCTCGCCTCGGCGTCGGGCTGGCACGACCCGGCGGTGCATGAGCGCCACCAGGCCGGTTCCCGCTGAATTCCGGGCTGAAGGAAGCGGCCCAGGGGGTCCGGCCGTTCAAGCAACCTCGTAAAGTAGCGAAGACCATGACAATCAAGGTCACACGCACGACACGTCGGGCCGCCGCGACCCGTGCGGCCATCGTCGACGCCGCCGAGGAGCTGCTGGCCTCCGGAGGCCCCGACGCGGTCACCTTGGAAGGCATCGCCGAACGCGCGGATGTCGCCGTGCAGACGGTGTACAACCGCGTGGGCGGCCGCGCGGCCGTTCTCATCGCGGTTGCCGAGCGGGCACTCGAGGACAACCGGACCTACATGGACGACGCCTACGCTGCCCCGGGCACCCCGGTGGAACGCATCAGGGCCGCCTCGGCCGCGTACGTCCGCTTCGCCGCCGAGCGCCCACACCAGTTCCGCCTGCTGGCCGAGCCGCCGGACGAACCCGCGGCCCTGGAACGGGTCGCCGCGCTCGTCGACGAGCAGAACGCCAAACTCGCCGCCGCCCTGGCCGACGGGGTGGCCGACGGCTCGCTCGCCGCCGACCTCGATCCCGGCACCACCGCCACCGCGTTGTGGGCTGCCATGAACGGCGTCCTCGGCCTCTCCTGGCGCGCGGACCGACTCCGCGCTGACGCCTCCCAGTTGACGGAACTCGTCGCAGCCGTGGAAAGGGTGGTTTTGAGCGGACTGGTCGCCCGCTGAAGTCCGCCCGGGGCCGTGTCACCGTACGGTGACACGGCCTGGCTCCCGCCGCGCCGGGATACCGCCGTCTGCGGATCGCTCCCCTTCCGGGTGGCGGTATCACCCAGGCCGGAGCACGTCTGCACACGCCGTACGGCACCGCCGAGGTGTCCTGGGCTCTCTCCGGGCGTGAACTCACCGTGGAGGCCGTCGTCCCTCCGAACACCACGGCCGACGTCGTCCTGCCGGACGGCAGGGGCGTCATCGAGGTGGGCTCCGGGAGGCACACGTGGACAGCGGCGTTGGGGGCACACACGGTTGAGCGGGCACCGTAGTCCCTGGACATGACGATGGGGGAACTCATGGACCGCGAAGATGCGGTCCGTGTCTTCAAGGACTTGCTCGTCTCGTACTTCCCGGAGGCCGCAGAGGTCATCGAGAGCGGCACCGGAGCTCCGGCCTGGACGACCGTACGGGCGATCGCCGGAATGCTGCCTGACGGCGAGAAGTTCCTGGCCGACCTGGAAGGGCAGGGCGCCCGAGTCGCGGTGGAGGGGGGCCGCGGTGCCGGCATGAGCGGGGTGAGTGCCCGCATCCGGTCCTCCGCGACGTGCAGCACCTCTCCGAGATTGCGGATCTCGGCGGCGGCGTCGGCGAGGTCGCAGGACAGTTCGAAACCGTCGTCTTCCCTGCTTCCTTGGCCTTCTCCCCAGCTGCTTCGAAGAACTCGCCGAACCGTTCCAGCAAGCCGCTGATCGGATCCAGGAGCTGGTCGAGCAGGGCAGCCGCATCCGGGTGCGATTCGGGGTCTCCTCAAGCCCGTCTACACGGCGCCGACCGAAGAAGCCGCCCTGGATATCCAGCGATCGTGAAACTGTGGGAGAACGCCTCGGAGGAATTCACCCCGTTCCTTTATGTTCGACACCGAGATCCGGCGCATCGTCTGCACCATCAACGCGATCGAGTCGGTCAACGCGCGGATCCGGCGAGCGGTCACGGCCCGTGGACCCTTCCCCAACGAGCAGGCGGCGTTGAAGTGCGTCTACATGGCGATCATGTCTCTCGATCCCACCGGCCGAGACCAGGCCCGCTGGACCATGCGCTGGAAGACCGCTCTGAACGCTTTCGACATCACCTTCGACGGCCGCCTCTCAGCAGCCCACCAGTAGCCCCAACTACCTCCAGTTACACCACTCGTTTGGCTCTGTCCCGTAATCGGTGGTAGCGCTGTGTAGTGATCACCGGAGGAGGATGCGGTGGCAGAGCAGGGGGAACCCGGCTCGGCCGTGCATCTGCCTCATGATCCGCTTGGTTCGCGTGTTGACGCCCTCGGTGCGGCCGTTGTGGTACGGGAGGGTGAGTCCGGCGTCGACGGCAGCGCGGTCGAGTTCGAGGCCGTTCGCGAAGGAGTGCAGGTGGGGCACGTCGGCGGCGCGGACTGTGGTGATCCAGTCGGTGAGCTTGGCGTCGTTGCCCTCCGCTGGTGTAAGTAGCTGAGCGAACTCGCCGGTAAGGCTGGCGAGTTCGGTCAGCTCGGGGCAGGCTTCGGTGAGTTCCGCAGTAGTGCGGTGTCCTTGTCGCGCAGGTTCTCGGGGCGGTTGAGCAGGAGGCGGGCGAAGCGCTGCGGGGTGGTGACCGGCTTGTCGCCCTCGGCGCGGCCCTGGGTGATGTAGCGGTAGGGCAGGTTGAGGCTGCCGGTCGGCGCGACCTGGAGGTGGGCGGTGACGGCGTCCCGGAGCCGGCGCTGCAGGGGCGGTCCTCGTGGATCGACGAAGCGCCGCCGAGGCCGTGCATGGCCCACAGGCGTCCGGCGGCGGAGCGACCGCCCGGGTCGTCTTCGAGGCACCCAAGGGGGGAAACTCACCGACGCGGCCAACAAGAGCGAGATCGGGCACGCTCATGATCCCGGCCTCTCCCCGGCACCACGGGACCCCATCCGCGCGGGGACCCGTACCGCGGTACTGATGCGGTGGGCGTACGGCGGGCACAGGGGAACGCCGTGTCCCCGTCAGGGACACGGCGTTCATGGCAGCCGGCGTGCTCAGTCGCGGGTGGGAGGGGTGTAGAAGGAGCCGACGGAGGTCCAGACGCCGTTCTTGACGACCACGCGCTGCACGCTGCGGGTGCCGAGATGGTCGTCGGCGCCGAACTTCATCACCGGCGACACCCCGGGGTCCACCGACGACGCCTTCTGGTACGCGGCGATGAGGGCCTGGGACGTGAACGGCCCCTTGACGGTCTTCGCGATCTGGGCGAACACCTTCGCGTTGCTCCAGCCCCACAGGGCGAGGAACCCGGCGTCCTGACCGGGCTCGTACTTCGCCATTGCGGTACGGAACTCCTTGACCGACGGATCGGGATCCGAGGGCGCCTTCACCAGCTGCACCGCCTTGAGGCCCTCGGCGGCGTCCTTGGCCAGGGAGATCGTCGACTCGGCGGCGACGGGCGCGTAGGCGTAGGTGGGCAGGGAAAGCCCCTGCAGCCTGGCCTCCTTGACGAAGGCCGCCGCCTCCGGCGAGGTGAGGACCAGGATCACCGCCTGGGGTTTCGCCGCCTTCACCTTGCTGATCACCGGCGTGTAGTCGGTGGTCTGGTACTTGACCGGCAGCCGGTCGACCTCGACCGAGGGATCCACCTTCTTCGCGACGGGCTCCACCTGCTTGGCGACGTTCACGAACGCGGCCGGGTCGCTGTGCACCACGAGGATCTTCTTCGCGCCGTCCTGCACGGCCCACGCGGCGACCGCCGCGGCCTGGTCCTCGTAGAGGGTCTGTGTGCCGAACAAGCCGGGGCGCGGCGGCTTGTACCAGTTCTCGGCGCCGCCGACCTCGTTGAGGATCGGGACCCTGGACTGGTTGAGGACGAACGGGAAGGCCGCCTCGGCCTGGGAGGTGCCGTTCGCGTTGACGATGGCCACGACCTTGTCCTGGCCGATCAGTTCACGGGCGATCTGCACGGTCTGCTGCGGGTCGGCCGCGTTGTCCTTGACGGTCCACCGGATCTTGCGTCCGTTGATGCCTCCTTGGGCGTTGAGCATCTTGAAGTAGGCGTCGGCTCCCGCTTTCTCGGGCACGCCGTACGCGGCGGTGGAGCCGGTCAGCGGCAGCCACGCGCCGATGTGTATCTCGGAGGAGCTCGCGGCGGCTCCCGAGGAGTCCTGGCCGGCGCAGGCGTTGGCGGTCAGCGCCACCGCGGCCAGGACGGCCGCCGTTCCCGCGGCGCGGCGGAGTCTTCTTACGGTCCGGAACATGGTCCACCTCGTATCGCTACAGGAATCAGTTCACTCGTGAGGTCCGGGCGGGAGCCGCCGCGTTCGGTGCGGCCTCCAGGCCGCCGCTGAAGTACGCCGCCTCCGCCTGGGCCCCGAACGCGGGATCGCGCGGCCGGCCGTGGGCGGCGACCACGCCCTCGTGCAGCACGGCCACCTCGTGGCACACGGACAGGGCCCGGCTGAGCAGTTGCTCCAGCAGGACGACGGTCAGACCCTCCCGGGCCAGGCCCGCCAGCCGGTCGTAGACCTCGTCGACCAGCGCCGGGGCCAGCCCGAGAGCCGGTTCGTCCACGATCAGGACGTCCGGCCCGACGATGAGGGCCCGGGCGATGGCGAGCATCTGCTGCTCGCCGCCGGACAGCCCGCCGGCCGGCGCGGACATACGGTCGCGCAGCCGCACCGGCAGCCACTCGACGGTCTCCTCCAGCCGCTCGCGCAGTCGCGCGCCGGTGACACCGCCCGCGTACGCGGCGACCTCGAGGTTCTCGCGCAGGGACAGCGTCTTGAACAGGGCCCGCCCCTCGGGCGCCAGACTGGTGCGGACGCCCGCGCCCGCCTCCCTGACCCCGTGCGCGGGGGTGAGGGAGCCGTGCAGGACGCCGGCCAGGGTGCTCTTGCCCGCGCCGTTGGCTCCGGCGACGCCGAGGACGACGCCCTGGCGGACGTCGAGGTCGACGTCGCGCAGGGCGACCACGCCGCCGTAGCTGTGGCCGATGCCGTGCAGGCGGATCATGCTGCGTTCCCCGGTGTGCTCGGGCGGCCGGGTCCTGCCGTCGACGGTCCCCAGATACGACGAGCGCACCTTCGGGTCCTGCAGCACGGTGTCCGGGGTTCCCTCGCCGATGGTGCGGCCGAAGTCGAAGGCGAGGACCCGATGGGCGACGGAGAAGAGGTCGTCGAGGACATGGTCGATGACCACCACGGCGGTGCCGCTGGCGTGCAGCCGCCTGATGTGCCCGGCGAGCAGGGCACGTTCACTCGTGTCGAGGCCGCCGAACGGCTCGTCCAGCACCAGCAGTTTCGGGTCCTCGGCCATCGCGCGGGCGAGGTCGAGGCGCTTCTGCAGGCCGAACGGCAGCTCCCCGGGGCGGCGGTCGGCAACCTCCGCGAGTCCGACGGAGTGCAGCAGCCGCGCGACGTCGGCCCGGTCCCGGGCGGTGATCCGGCGACGGGTGCACAACACGTTCTCGGCGACGGTGAGTTCGGAGAAGACCTCCGCGTGCTGGAACGTACGGCCGATGCCCAGCCGCCGGCGTGCGGTCGCCCTGGTCCGCAGCAGGGGCCGGCCGGCGAAGTCGGCGGTTCCGCTCACCCGGCCGTTGCCGGTGAGTCCCGACAGGGCGTTCAACAGGGTTGTCTTTCCTGCCCCGTTGGGTCCGATGACCGCCAGGATCTCGTTCTGGCGCAGGGTCAGTGAGGCGTCCTCCAGGGCCTGGAGTCCGCCGTAGGAGACCGACACGTGCTCCAGGCGCAGCAGGACGGAGTCGTCGGTGGGGGGCCGGAGGGGTGCGGGGTCGGGCGACTCCTCGGCGGGCAGGGGGAGTCGGGTGTCCGGCCGGCGCAGCAGGCTCCGCGCGGCACTGCGCACGGGTTTGCCGAGGAACGGTACGACGCCGCCGGGCAGGAAGAGCAGCACGCAGATCAGGACGAGGCCCTGCACGACCGGCTGGGGCAGCCCCACGGCGGAGGACAGCGAGGGGTTCCACGTGAGATAGACGCCTCCGGCCACGGCACCGACGATGGTGCCGACCCCGCCGAGCACGCATGCCGCGATCAGCGAGATGCCGAAGGACAGCGAGAATGGGTCCGGGCTGACGAAGCCGGTGAGCAGCCCGAGCAGCACGCCCGCCAGGCAGGTGCACGCAGCGCTCACGGCGAAGGACAGCGACGACTGCGCCTCCGGGGCGATGCCGATCGTACGGGCGGCCAGGGGGTGCGACTTGGCGGCCACGAGCCGCATCCGCAGCCCCGAGGCTGCGGCCGGCACCGCCAGCGCGAGCACCACGGCGGCCGCCCCGACCGCGAGGTACTGGGCTTCGGTGCTTCCGCCCAGGATCGTGCCCAGGCCGAGCGCGCTGCGCAGCTGCACGACCGGCACTCCCTGGTCGCCGCCGGTCACGCTGCTCCAGCGGTTGACCAGTTCGAGGGTGACCATGGTGAAGGCGAGGGTCAGCAGGGCGATGTAGAGCACCGAGAAGCGGGCGCCCGCGTATCCGAGGAAGGCGCCCAGGACGGCGCCGGTGGCGACGGCACCGAGCACCACCGCTTCCAGGGGCCAGTCGTGGGCACTGCCGTACGCCGCGAAGTACGCGCCGATGGCGAAGAACGCGGGGTGGCCCACCGACCAGATGCCGGACCAGCCGGCGAGCAGGCCGACCGAGAGCACGACGACGGTGTACACGGCCGCGAGCCCGACGGAGTACATCTGGTACGCGGGGATCGCGCCGGAGGCCATGAACACCATCAGCACCGCGCCGGCGGCCGGACCCAGGGCGGCCCTGGCCAGGAGGGAACGGTTGAAGACCATGGATGCGACCCCTCAGACCCGTTGGAAGGTGCGGGTGCCGAACATGCCCTGCGGACGGATCAGCAGGACCAGCACGGTGAACGTGAACACGAACGTGTCCCGGAAGCTGGCGGAGACGTAGTTGGCCGCCAGGTTGTCCAGGACGCCGATGGTCAGCCCGCCCAGGACCGCCCCGTACATGCTGGTCAGACCGCCCAGGAAGATCCCGGCGAAGGCCCGGAACAGCGGGGCGACCAGCGCGGTGGGCACCAGACCCGAGCGCGGCGCGTACAGGGACGCGGCGAGCGCGGCCAGCCCCAGGCCGAGCGCCCAGGAGATCCGTGCCAGCCGCTGGGCGCTCAGTCCGACCACGCGGGCGGTGTCGGCGGACTCGGCGACGGCGCGCATGGCCGAGCCGAGCGTGGTGCGGGCGAACAGGTAGCCCACCAGGGTCATCGCCACGGCGGCGACGCCGATCGTGACCAGACTCTGCACCGGCACCGCGGCACCCGACCAGCGCACCGTCCCGTCGACCAGGCTGGGGAAGGACTTGGGCTGGTCGCCCCAGATCGATCCGGCGGTGCTCTCGGCGATCAGGGACACGCCCATCGTGACGACGAGTGCCGAGAACAACTGGCCCTGCCCCAGGGGCCGGATCACCGTCTCACGGACGAGCAGGCCCGCCGCGACGGTGATGGCGACGGCGGCGAGGATGCCGAGCACCGTGGCCACACCGTGGTCGTGGAGCGAGACCGCCACGTACAGGCCCAGTGTCGCGAGCGAGGCCATCGCGAAGTTCACGACGTCCGTGGCCCGGTAGATGATGACCAGCCCCAGGCCCATGAGGCCGTAGACGGCTCCACTGGCCAGACCGCTGACCAGGACAAGCAGGAACTGACTCATAGTCCCTCCCCCGAGGAAGGGCGCGTTCGCGCCACGCATGCAAGCGGCATGATCACCTCACGGACCGCGAAGTTAAAGTGAACTCAATTCAGTAAGCTAGGCACTCCGGTGCCGGGCGGGCAAGCCTCGTGCACGGGATTTGTGCGCGGTGGCCCGAAGGGGCTCAGCGGGTGGCGGTCACCGGCGCCCCGGCGAGCGCGGTCCGCGCCGCCGCCAGACCGAAGACCAGGGCGGGGGCGAGGCCGCCCGCGTAGGCGCGCCGGTACAGGCCGCCGGCGTCGGCACCCGCCGCCAGCAGCCCCGGCACCGGACCGGCCCCGTCCGTCTCCGTGGACCGCACGCGTGCCTCCGTGTCGATCAGCAGGCCGCCGAAGGTGAACGTGATCGCGGGGGCCGCCTCGACGACGTAGAAGGGCGGTTCGTCGAGCGGCTGCCGGTCCAGCAGCCGGCCGGGTGCGGTCGTGGCGTTGGCGCGCACGGCCGCGTTGAACTCCTGCACGCGGTCGCGGATCGTGGCGCCGGGATAGCCCCACTCCTCGGGCATCGACGCGAAGTCCTCCAGGCTGTCGGCCACCGCGCTGCGGGCGCCGGCGCGGTGGCACAGCTGGAACTTGTCCACGCCGGGGATGCCCTCGACGTAGGAGGCGCTGATCCACTCCCGGTGCACGCGCGCGTCGGCGACCAGCAGGGCGCGGGCCTCGGGCCGCTCCAGCAGCGCCATCGCGGTCAGATGGTCGCCGACCGTCTCGTCGACGAAGCGCTCGCCGGTCGTGTCGAAGAGCAGGGCGTGCTCGCTGTAGTACAGCGCAAGGTCGACGAAGCGCGCGGGGTCGGCCAGGGAGACGCCCGCCGGCATCAGGTGGCCGTAGAAGCCCGCGTCCTTCTTACCGAACGCGGCGCCGGCCGAACGGCCGAGGGTGAGGCCGTCGCCCCTGCTGTGCGGGTTGGCCCGCAGTCCGATGTCGGCGGCCCGCGGGTGGACGTGCTCGGCGCGCAGGCCCGGATCGCCCTGGAAGCCGCCCGTCGCCAGGAGGGTCCAGGTGGCCTCGATCCGGCGCACCGATCCGTCCGGCAGGACGCACTCCGCGCCCTTGACCACGCCGTCGTCCGTCACGAGGGCGTGGGTCCAGGTGTCGGTCAGCACCTCCTGGCCCCGGTCGCGGATCAGCCGTTCGCACGTGTCGAGGTAGTGGTTGGTGTCGACCTGGTGCCCCCGGCCGAAGCCGAGCACGGGCACCGGCGGCCGGCACTCCACGCCGAGCGACCGGATCCAGGCCACCCCGTCGGCGAACCCGTCCACCAGGGCGGTGGCCAGCTCGGGGTCGCCGTCCGGGTTGACCCGGCGCATCTCCTCGACCGACGGGGTCGTCCAGGCGAAGCCGGCGAAGCGTGCGGAGCCGCCGGTGCGCTCCGCCTTCTCCACCAGGACCACCGTGCCGCCCTCGGCGGCCACTCTCGCGGCGGCAGAGAGACCGGCCATGCCGCCGCCTATCACCAGAAGATCCACTGTCTCCGCATCCATAGCGGGTCCCACCGCCTTAGTGTCGCCGAGTGGGACAAGACGCTAATTGAACTCACTTCTGGAGTCGAGAGGGTGGATGGCGCGAGGTGGGACGGTACGGGTTCCGGCCGCATGGGAGGCCGGGCCGGACGGGTCGGCCATCGGCATGTCAGTCGGGAACCAGGACCGCGCGCCCCCGTACGTCGCCGGACCGAAGCCTCGCGAGAGCCCGTGGCGCCTCCGACAGCGGGAACCGCTCGATCCCCACCCGCAGGACGCCCTCGCGGGCCAGAGAGACCACCGTCCGCAGTTCGGGCAGGGTTCCCCAGAACGGCAGCAAGATCCGCGTCCCCGGAGGCAGTGCGCCCGATTTGCGGACCGTCAGTTCTCCGCCGCCGCTGCCCACCACGGCCAGTTCCCCGCCCGGTCGCAGCACGTCCACCGCCAGCTCCAGGCTGGAGCGGTCGCCGACGAAGTCGAGCACGGCCGCCGCACCCGCGCCGCCCGTCCGGTTCCGCAGGGCCGCCGCGGTGTCGGGCCGCAGGAGGGTGGCGAAGTGCGCGCCGCGCTCCTCGGCCAGGGCGAGCGCCTCCTCGCGTACGTCGACGGCCAGCACCCGCGCGGTCGTCGTGGCCCGCAGCAGCTGAACGGCCAGGTGCCCCAGGCCGCCGATGCCGATAACGACCACGCAGGCGTCCTCGTCCAGCGCGCCCCGGACCGCCGCTACGGCGTGACAGGCCGTGAGCCCGGCGTCCGACAGGGGTGCCGCCTGTACGGCCGGCAGGTCGCCCACCGGCACCAGCAGCCGCCCGGACGGCACGAGCAGCAGGTCGGCCATCCCGCCGTCCCGCCCGAGGCCCGCCCCGGTCCCCACGCGGTCCGCGTCCAGCGCCGGGCGCCGGTCGCAGTAGTTGTCGGCTCCCGCCGCGCAGCGCGCGCAACTCCCGCAGCCCCAGGGGCCGTACACGACCACGCGCTCGCCGATCGCCGGGCCCGTGGCGAGCGGGCCGCGCTCGACCACGCGGCCCGCGGTCTCGTGCCCGAGGGTGAACGGGAGCCGGTACGGAAGGGCGCCCGGCGGCGCGTCGATGACATGGAGGTCCGAACGGCACACGCCCGCTGCCTCCACCTCGATGAGGACCTCTTCGCCCGTCGGGCTCGGCCGGGGCACCTCGGTCAGTTCCGGTGGACCGCCCCAGCGGGTCAGCCGGACCGCTCTCGTCCTGCCTGTTGACATACCCGGGACATTAACAAAAATGAAGTCAGTTCAGTAGTCGGCCGTGGGGTGGTGACCGTACGTGGAGGGTGAGCACGCCGGGCGCTTCGGCGGGCGGGTCGCACTCGTCACCGGCGCGGGATCCGGCATCGGCGCGGCGGCTGCCCGGCGACTCGCCGCACAGGGTGCCCAGGTTCTCGTGGCGGACATCGACGGCCAGGCGGCCCAGGCCGTCGCCAAGGAGCTGCCGTGGGCGTACCCCCTGACCGTCGACGTGGCCGAACCGGCCCAGGTCGACGCGGCTTTCGAGGAGGCCGTACGGCGGCACGGGCGGCTCGACGTCGTCGTGCACGCGGCTGGCGTCGACGATCCCGCCGCCAAGGAGTGGATCGCCGAGGCGCTGCGCGCGGACCGGCCTCCGGAGGTGACGGCGCGGCTCGGCGACGAGGCCTGGCGCCGCGTCATGCGCGTCAACCTCGACGGCACCTTCCATGTGCTGCGCGCGGCCGTGCGGGTCATGGCACCGCACCGGTCCGGGGCCGTCGTCACCGTCGGCTCCTCCTCGGCCTTCGACACCCTGGTTGGCTATCCGCACTACGCGGCCTCGAAGGCCGGGGCCCACGCGCTGAGCCAGTCCGTCGCCAAGGAGGCGATCTCCTTCGGCGTCCGCGTCAACACGGTGGCACCCGGGCCGACCGAGACCGGCATGGCGGCGCGAACGCCCGCGGCGCTGCGGCAGGGCTTCGCGGACGGCCGGGTACGGCCGTACGCCACACCGGAGGAGATCGCCGATGTCGCCCTGTTCCTGGCGAGTGAGGAGGCGGCGAATGTCGTCGGCGCGGTGCTGCTCGCCAACGGCGGGCGGTTCACGGTGTGAGCACCGAACCGTCGTGGGCGACCGCCCGATCCTGGCGGACGCCGGTGCCCGTCCCGCACAGCCGCACGATGTCACACCCCCGCGCCCCCTGGGGCGGGCGCGGCCGAGGGAGGTACGCATGTTCCGGCTCGACGCCGACCCCGCGCTGCTGCGGGAGACCGAGGAGCAGCGCCAACTGCGCTCCGTCCTGCGGGACTTCCTCGCGGAGAACTGCGGACCCGAGGAGGTCCGCAAGCAGGCCGACAGCCCGCGGGGCCACGACGAGGTCCTGTGGCACCGGCTCGCGGGCGAGATCGGCGTCCATGGGCTCGCCGTCCCCGAGGAGTACGGCGGCGCCGGCGGCACGTTCGCCGAACTCGCCGTGGCGATGGAGGAGACCGGGCGCGTGCTGTGCCCGGCGCCCCTGCTGAGCACCGTCGTCCTCGCCGGGCACGCCCTGCTGGACAGCGGTGACCGACAGGCCTGCGCGCGCTGGCTGCCGGGCATCGCCGACGGCACGCTCACCGCCACGGTCGCCGGATTCCCGCATCCGGGCGCTGTCACGGCCGAACAGGGCTCCGGCGGCTGGGTGCTGCGCGGCGAGGCCGATTTCGTGCCTGACGGAGCGGGCGCCGATCTGTTGCTGGTCGCCGCCCGGACGCCGGACGGGGAGCGGTTGTTCGCCTGCGAACCCGATCCCGCGACCTGCGGGCGCACGGCTCGTCCCGTCCTCGACCCGACCCGCCGGCAGGCGCTCGTCCGCTTCCGGGGAGCACCGGCCGAGCCGGTCGGCGTGCCCGGACGGGCGCCGGACACGGCCGCCGGGGTCCTGGACGCGACACGGGCTGCGCTGGCCGCCGAGCACGTCGGCGGGAGCGCGCACGCCCTGGACGCCGTACTGGCGCATGTGGTGCGCAGGACCCAGTTCGGGCGCCCCATCGGGTCGTTCCAGGCGGTCAAGCACCGGCTGGCCGACCTGCTCGTCGAGGTCGAGGGCGCGCGGTCGGCGGCGGCGTACGCGAGCGCCTGTCTGGCCGGGCGGCGGACGGAGGAGCTGCCGGTGGCGGCGAGCGCGGCCGCGGTGGCGTGCACCGCGGCCTACCGTCTGGCCACCGCGGAATACGTTCAGTTGCACGGCGGCATCGGCTTCACCTGGGAGCACCCGGCCCACCTCTATCTGCGCCGGGCCCGGGCCGACGAGGCGCTGTTCGGCACCGGCGACGACCACCGTCTGCGCCTGGCCGGGCTGCTGGGACTCACCGGCCGCACCGGCTGACTTCCCAGGCCGACCGGCAGCGGTCGGTCCATTGACAGGGGCTTCCACTGCCCACAGAATCGAACTCAATTCAGTTCAGTTTGGAGGAACTCATGGCAGTCGAGGACGAGATCCAGTTCGAGCGGGACGGGCATGTGGCGCGGATCTGGCTGAACCGCCCGCACAAGAAGAACTGCGTGACCGTGCCGATTCTCGAGCGGCTGGACGAGATCATCACCGAGGTCGACGCGGACCCGGAGCTGCGCGTGCTGATCCTGCGCGGACGCGGCAACACCTTCTGCTCCGGGTTCGACCTGGACAGCCTCAAGGCCGACTTCGTCGGCCGCTCCAACGCCATCGACGTCGCCGTGCTGTCGGCGAAGGTCTGCGACCGGCTCTACTCGATGAAAACGCCGTCGATCGCCGTCCTGGAGGGCCACGTCACCGCGGGCGGCTTCGAGCTGATGATCTCCTGCGACTTCGCGATCGCCGCGGACGACGCCCTGATCGGCGACTTCCACATCCGGCGCGCGCTGTTCGGCGGCGCCGGCCCGATCTACCGGGTGCCGCGCATGATCGGCGTCCGCAAGACCAAGGAGCTCATGCTCACCGGCAAGCTGCTCACCGGCGTCGAGGCGGCCGACTTCGACCTCATCAACGCCTCGGCCCCCGCCGACAAACTCGACGCCACCGTCGAGGAGTTCGCCGACCAGCTCGTCGACAAGAGCCCGTTCACCATGTGGATCACCAAGATGACCATCGACCGCAGCCTCGACGCGGACATCCAGTCGCTGATGGTCATGGAGCACCTCGCCGTCGGCGTGATGCTCAACTCCGAGGACGCCGCGGAGGGTGTGTCGGCGTTCCTGGAGAAGCGGGAGCCGCAGTGGAAGGGCCGCTGAGCGAAGTGCCCGAGACCGGGGGCCGGCTGCGCGGCTCCCGGTGCGCCGACTGCGCGGTGGCCGTCTACCCCGCCGACCCGGCGTGTCCGCGCTGCGGGGGACCAGCCGAACCGGTCGTGCTCTCCGCCACCGGCACCCTGTGGACCTGGACCGTGCAGCACTACGCGCCCAAGTCCCCGCCCTACGTCCCACCCGCCGCCGGCTTCGCACCGTTCACCGTCGGATACGTCGAACTGCCGGAAGGAGTAAGGGTGTTGACCAGGCTCGACATCCGTCCCGAGGACGCGGAGATCGGTATGCCGGTGACGCTGACAGCCGGCGACGGGGTGCCCAGGGCCACGGGAGCCGCCGTATGAGCGGCGAGGACGTGCTGGTCTGCGGTGCCGGGATCACCTCCTTCGCCCGTACGGAGGCGAGCGGCCGGCACCTGGCCGTGCGGGCCGTGCGGGCCGCCCTCGCCGACGCCGGACTGCCGTGGTCCCGGGTGCGGGCCGCGTACGGCGGCAGCGACGCCGCCGGCAACGCCGACACGCTGGTCGCCGAACTCGGCCTGACTGGAGTGCCGTTCACCAATGTGCGCAACGGCTGCGCGACCGGCGGCAGCGCGCTCGTCTCCGCCGCCCACGCCATCCGCTCCGGCGCGGCGGACGTGGCGCTCGCCGTCGGCTTCGACAAGCATCCCCGCGGCGCCTTCGACCCACGGCCCGCCGACTGGGGGCTCGACGAGGCCTACGGCCGCGACGGGCTGATGGTGACCACCCAGTTCTTCGCCATGAAGATCCAGCGGTACATGCACGACCACGGCATCAGCGCCCGCACCCTCGCACTGGTCGCCGAGAAGGCGTACGGGAACGGCGTGCTCAACCCGCACGCCTGGCGCCGCAAGCCGCTCGACGCGGACGAGATCCTGGCGTCCGGGATGGTCAACGACCCGCTGACCCGCTACATGTTCTGCTCGCCCGGCCAGGGCGCGGTCGCCCTGGTCCTGTGCAGTCCGGCGGTGGCCCGCGAGATCGAGGCGAGGGCCGTCACCCTGCGTGCGGCGGTCACGCGCACCCGCCGGTTCGGATCCTTCGAGGTGTTCAGCCCGTGGGCGCCCCCCGGAACCCCGACGAGCGTCAGCGCGGACGCCGCCCGCAGCGCCTTCGAGCAGGCCGGACTGGGGCCGCGGGACATCGACCTGTGCCAGTTGCAGGACACCGAGAGCGGCGCCGAGGTGATGCATCTGGCCGAGTGCGGGTTCTGCGAGCACGGCGAGCAGGAGTCCCTCATCCCGTTCGGGGCGACCGGGATCGGCGGCTCGCTGCCGGTCAACACCGACGGCGGATGCATCGCCAACGGCGAGCCCATCGGCGCCTCCGGACTGCGCCAGGTCCACGAGATCGTGCAGCAGCTGCGCGGCCGGGCCGGCGAACGACAGGTGCCCGGCGATCCGCGGACCGGCTTCACCCATGTGTACGGGGCGCCCGGCGTCAGCGCCTGCACCGTGCTGACCCGTTGAGAGGAGGACCATGGACGGCATACCCGGCCCGGACGAGTTCCGGGCGCAGGCCCGTAGCTGGCTGAGGACCGTGGCGCCGGCCCGCGCCACCCACCTGGAGTGGGGCCGAGGCGACGACTCGGTGGCCGTCTTCGAGAACTGGACCGAGGACGAGGAACGCGCCCACACCGAGCGGACACGGGCCTGGGAGCGCATCCGCCACGACCAGGGCTGGGGCGCGCTCTCCTGGCCGGCTAAGTACGGGGGACGCGAACTCCCCGCACACTACGAGCAGTTGTACCGCGCCGAGGAGTCGGCATTCGACGTACCGCGGCGCACCGAGATCTTCCCGGTCACCCAGCAACTCGTCGCCCCCGCCCTCCGTATCTGGGGCACCGAGGAGCAGAAACGGCGCCTGCTGCGCCCCCTGCTGCGCACCGACGAACTCGCCTGCCAGCTCTTCTCGGAGACCGAGGCGGGCTCCGACCTCGCCGCGGTCCGCACCCGCGCCGTGCGGGAGGAGGACGGCTGGAGGCTGAACGGCCACAAGATCTGGACCTCCGGAGCCCGGGTCGCCACCTGGGGCGTGGCCGTCTGCCGGACCGACCCCGACGGGCCCAAGCACGCGGGCATCACGGTCTTCCTGGTCCGGATGGACGCGCCGGGCGTGACCGTACGGCCCATCCGTCAGATGACCGGCGGCTCCAGCTTCAACGAGGTCTATCTGGACGACGTGTTCGTCCCCGACACCGACCGGCTCGGACCCGTCGGAGAGGGCTGGCGGGTCGCCCTCACCGTGCTCGCCGCCGAACGCCTCGACTCCGGCGGACTGGGTCTGGACAACGCCGACCGCGCCCTCGACCTCGCCCGGCACCTGCCACGACCGCTGAACGACGGCGAACGGCAGCAGGCGGCCGACCTGTTCGTCCGCGCCCTGGTCCAGCGGCTCATCGCCGTGCGGGTCACCTCGGCGCTGGCGGCCGGCCGCGCACCCGGTGCCGAGGCCTCGGTCGGCAAGCTCCACGCCACCGCGACCATGCGCGCCACCACCGACCTCGTCCAGCAACTCCTCGGGCCGCGGCTGGCCGCCGACACGGGGGAGTGGGGCACGTTCGCCTGGACCGAGCATCTGCTGGGAGCACCCGGCTACCGCATCGCCGGCGGCAGCGACGAGATCCAGCGCAACATCCTCGCCGAACGCGTCCTCGGACTGCCCAAGGAGCCGAAGGCAGCCGGGCGTTGAGCACCACGACCGAGGTGAGCGACCTCGCCGGCCGGGTCCGGGGCCGACTGGCCCCACGGCACCCCGGCATGCCCCTCGGTGACCTGCGCACCCTGCCGGGCGGCCACTCCGGGCTCACCTACCGCATCGCCGCGGGCCCGGTGTCGTACGTCATCAAGGCGGTGCCACCCGGTCGGCGGCCCGTCGGCCGCAACGACGTGCTGCGCCAGGCCCGGATCCTGCGCGCCCTCTCCGGATCATCCGTTCCCGTGCCGGAGATCGTCGCCGTCGACGAGACCGAACCGGCCTGGTTCGCCATGGAGTTCGTGGACGGCGAGGCGATCGAGCCGGTCCTCGACGAACACCGCCTCGATTCGCGACTGTGCCGGACGCGGATGCTGGCCCTGGCCGACGTGCTGCGCGATCTCCATGACACCAAGCCGCCGCAGGCCACTGAACCTCTCGACCCGGCGGGGGAGTTGGAGAGGTGGAGCCGCACCATGCGCGCGGTGCCGGCCGAACTCCGGTCCGGGGCCGAGGACGTGCTGGAGGCGCTGAGCTCCCAACTCCCGGACGGAGTTTTCCCGGTGCTCACCCACGGCGACTTCCGCCTCGGCAACGTGCTGTGCCGGGGCGAACGGCCGGCCGCCGTCGTCGACTGGGAGATCTGGGGACTCGGCGATCCGCGCATCGACCTCGCCTGGTTCCTCCTCTTCGCCGACCACCGCAACTTCCCCCTGCTGGGCCGCGCCGTCCCCGGCCTGCCCACCGAGCGGGAACTGCTCGACGCCTACCTCGACGGCCGCCCCGAACCCCTCGCCTTCGACTGGTTCCGCGCCCTGGCCCGCACCAAGATGGCCGCGATCATGGGCCACAACCTGCGCCGGCACCGTGAGGGCACCCACCTCGACCCCGACCAGGAGCGGCTGCCGCCGACCATCGCGGCGATGATCCGCTCGGCCCACGGCATCCTCGCCCGACGGCCCTGAAGGAGCGCCACCATGGATTTCGCACTCTCCCCGAGGGCCGACGAACTCCGTTCGCGCATGGCCGCGTTCATGGAGGAGTACGTCCTGCCCGCCGAGCCGGTCCACGACCGGCAGCTCGCCGAGGCCGACGACCCACATCAACTGCCACCCGTCATGAGGGAGTTGAAGGAGAAGGCCCGAGCCGAAGGGCTGTGGAACCTCTTCCTCGCGCACGGAGACTGGGGCGCGGGCCTCACCAACCTCGAGTACGCGCCGCTCGCCGAACTCGCCGGACGCTCGGTGATCGGGCCCGAGGTGTTCAACTGCTCCGCACCCGACACCGGCAACATGGAACTGCTCGCCCTCTTCGGCACACCCCTGCAGCAGGACCGCTGGCTGCGACCGCTGCTCTCCGCCGAGATCCGGTCGTGCTTCGCCATGACCGAGCCCGAGGTGGCCAGCTCCGACGCCCGCAACATCCGCACCCGGATCACCCGGGATGGCGACGAGTACGTCGTCAACGGGCACAAGTGGTACACGTCCGGAATCCTCGATCCGGACTGCCGGCTGATCATCCTCATGGGCGTCACCGACCCGGACGCGCCGACGTACCGGCAGCAGAGCATGCTGCTCATCCCGCGCGACACCCCGGGCGTCACCGTGCTGCGCGATCTCCCCATGTTCGGCTACACCGACCGCTGCGGCCACGGAGACGTGCTCTTCGAGGACGTGCGCGTGCCCGTCTCGGCGCTCCTCGGCGGCGAGGGCGAGGGCTTCGCCCTGGCGCAGGGGCGGTTGGGGCCGGGGCGGATGCACTACGCCATGCGGGCGGTCGGATTCGCCGAGCGGGCACTGGAGTTGATGTGCCGCCGGACCCTGACCCGCACCGCCTTCGGCGGCACGCTCGCCGAACAGGGCGTCGTACGGGAGTGGATCGCCCGTAGCCGTATCGAGATCGAGCAGCTGCGGCTGCTGGTCCTGAAGTCGGCCTGGCTGATGGATACCTCGGGCAACGCGGCCGCCCGGACGGAAGTCGCTGCGATCAAGGTGGCCGCGCTGGAGGTCGCGCACCGGGTGGTCGACCGCGCGGTCCAGGCGCACGGGGCCGCGGGGGTCAGCGACGACACCGTCCTGGCCCGGCTGTACGCCATCACCCGGGCGCTGCGGATCGCGGACGGACCGGACGAGGTGCATCTGCGGACGGTGGCACGGCGTGAACTGGCCAAGTACCCCGAGGAGCCGGCGTGAACGGACGACAACTGGACGGCCGGGTCGCCGTCGTCACCGGCGGTTCCCGGGGCATCGGCCTCGGGATCGCCAAGGCGTACCGGGAGGCGGGCGCCCATGTGGTCATCGCCTCCCGCAAGGCGGACGGGCTGGCCGCCGCACGCGAGGAACTGCTGCGGATTAAGGGGGACGGCGAGGTCCACGAGGTGGTCGCCAACGTCGGCGAGCCCGAGGACGCCGAGGCCTGCGTCGAGCAGACCATGTCCCGCCTCGGCCGACTCGACGTCCTGGTCAACAACGCGGCCACCAACCCCTACATGGGCGACCTCCTCGGCCTCGACCTGCCGCGCGCGGAGAAGACCGTACGGGTCAACCAGTACGGCATGCTCGCCTGGACCCGGTACGCCTGGCAGGCGTGGATGAGCGAGCACGGGGGAGCGGTGGTCAACATCGCCTCCGTCGGCGGGCTGATCGTCGATCCGCACATCGGCTGGTACAACGCCACCAAGGCCGCCATGCTCCACATGACCCGGCAACTCGCCTACGAACTCGGGCCGATGGCGCGCGTGAACGCCATCGCGCCCGGACTGATCAAGACGGAGCTGGCCCGCGCCGTGTGGGAGCCGCGCGAGCCGACCCTGACCGCGAGGCTGCCGCTGCGCAGGCTCGGGACGGTGGAGGACGTGGCGCACGCCGCCGTCTTCCTGGCGTCCGAGGCCTCGGCCTGGATGACGGGACAGACCCTGGTCCTGGACGGCGGGGCCACCGTGCTGCCGATCGGGGTGGACGCGTGACGCCCGGCGATCTGTTCTCGCTACGGGGGCGCACGGCCGTGGTCACCGGCGCCTCCTCGGGACTCGGGGCCCGGTTCGCCACGGTGCTCGCGTCGGCCGGCGCCAGCGTGTTCGCCGCTGCGCGGCGACCGCACAAGCTCAAGGAACTCGCCGCCGACGACCCGCGCATCCACCCCGTCGTCTGCGACGTCTCGCGCGCGGAGGACCGCGTCCGGCTGATGGGAACCGCGCTCGACGGCACCGGCCGGATCGACGTCCTGGTCAACAACGCGGGCGCGCCGGGTGCCGTACGCGCGGAGGACGAGAGTGCGCAGGACTTCGCGGGGGTGCTGGACGTGAACCTGGTGGCTCCGTTCCACCTGGCGCGGCTCCTGGCCGAGGCGCCGGTTCGGGACGGCGGCCGTACCCGCTCGGTCGTCAATGTCTCCTCCGTCCTGGGACTGGTCTCCGGTGCGCCGCTGGGAGGCGCGGCCTACGCGGCGTCCAAGGCCGGGCTCGTCGGACTGACCCGGGAACTGGCGGGACAGTGGGGGAGGTCGGGGGTGCGGGTCAACGCGCTCGCACCCGGATGGTTCCGCTCGGAGATGACGGACGAGCTGTTCTCCGACGACCGCTCACGGCGCTGGGTCGAACGCGGCACGATGCTCGGACGGGGCGGTGAGCGGGGGGAGTTGGACGGGGCGCTGCTCTATCTGGCCTCGGACGCGTCCTCGTACTGCACCGGGCACGTGCTCACCGTGGACGGCGGGTGGACGGCGCGATGAGGGTCACGGTCGAGGTCGACGACGACGGGCTGGCACGGATCGAGATGTGCCGGGAAGCGGGCAACGCCATCGACCTGGCGATGGCCCGGGCGCTGCTGGACGCCGCGCGGGAGTGCGAGAAGGCGCGGGTCCGGGCGGTGCTGCTCACCGGGCGGGGGCGGTCCTTCTGCGTCGGCGGTGACCTGAAGGAGTTCGCCGGGCTGTCGGGCGGCCGTCTGGCGGACCATCTCACCGAGGTCACCGACGCGCTCCACGGGGCGTTGCGCCTTCTCGCCGGCCTGGACGCTCCGCTGGTGGTCGCCGCGCAGGGGGCCGTCGCGGGCGCGGGGCTGGGTCTGCTCGCGGCGGCGGACGTCAGCCTCGCGTCGACCGACGCGGGTTTCACGGCCGCCTACACCGCGATCGGGTACACGCCGGACGCCGGGGTCAGCTGGGCCCTGCCCCGGCTGGTCGGGCCCCGGCGGGCGCTGGACCTGCTGCTGACGAATCGGCGCGTGACGTCCGAGGAAGCGTTGCGGCTGGGGCTGGTGGGCCGGGTCGTCGCCCCGGAGCGGCTGACCGAGGAGGCCGTGGGGACGGCCAGGGCACTGGCCCGTGGAGCCACGTCGGCGTACGGCGTGACCCGACGGCTGGTCACCCGGGCACTCTCGGCCGACCTCGCCGAACACCTCGACGAGGAGTCCCGCCACCTCGCAGCCGCGGCGGCGTCGGCGGAGGGCCGGGAGGGCGTGACAGCGTTCCTCGCGGGCCGCCGACCGGACTTTCGGAGGCTCGATGGGGGCAGGGCCGAGTCTCGGGGGCGGGACTTCCCGGGGGCCGAGGACCGTGTCATCTGAGGGGGCACGGCGAGGGGCGTGGAGCCGGTGCCGGGCCGTGGCCGGCGGGGACACTGTCGGGTCGCGTGCGGCGGCGACCGGGGTGGGCCGTGTGCGATGGCCATGTTGTCGGCGGGGTCTGGGGGTGAGGTCGTGGGGCGGCGTGCGGTGGCGATGTCGTGGGGCCGTGTCCGGTGGGGACCGGGGTGGGCCGTGTGCGGTGGTGATGTCGTGGGGCGGCGTGCGGCGGCGACCGGGGCGGCCGCGTGCGGTGGTGCTGCCGTGGGGCCGTGTGCGGTGGCGACCGGGGTGGGCCGTGTGCGGTGGTGATGTCGTCGGGCCGCCTGCGGTGGTGATGTCGTGGGGCAGCCTGCGGAGGCCATGTCCTCCCGGGCGAACCCCCGGACTGCGGCCCTCCGGCGGCGGTCGAGGCCACCGCCTTCCCCGGCGGCATCATGACCCGCTCCGGTGGCGGCTTCGCGACGCGGGCTCGCCCCGGTACGCCCGACCCGCTCGTGGAGTCGCCGCCGCCCCAGCCCACGCCCAAGTCCGCCTCAGCCGACGTTCGAAACGACCCGCCCGCAGCTGCAGCACCTGCTACCGGCACCCCGGCCCCCCGAAAGCCGGCCCGACTGCCCAGTGCCCTCCACCGCGCACCCCCGGCCCAGAAACCCGACCCCGGCGCTGTGCCCCAGCGCCCTTCCCCGCGCCCCCGGCGCGCGCATACCCGCCAGATCCCCGATTCGTGACCGACTTGAACTTGGGTCTACTCTCGGACGACCGGGCGGTGATCGGAATCGTCCGTGGAGGAGAGGGAGAGGCGATGGCGAGGGCGCGGATCGTGGATCCGGAGGAGGGGCCCAGGTCGAAACGCGGCGCGATTCTCGTGGCCGCCGTGGAGCGGTTCGGGGAGGACGGCTACGAGAACACCAAGTGGTCGGAGGTGGCCGACCGGGTCGGCATCGGGCAGACCGCCCTCTACCACTACTTCGAGTCCAAGGCCCACTGCCTGCTCACCATCATGCGCCTCGAACTCCAGCGCTCCCATGACCAGTTCGTCGAGGCCACGAAGGACGAGACGGAACCGGTGGAGGAACTGCGCGCCGCCGTGCGCACCGCCTTCGCCGTCACCGAGCAGGAGATCCGCCAGATGCGCATCCTGCAGGCGAACATGTCGCTGCTCGCCACCCCGCGGAAGTCCAAGCGCGAGGAGACCGAACGCGTCGCCGCCCGCCAGCTGGTGCAGATGGTCGAGCGGGACTGGACGAACCTGCTGATGCGCGGCATGTCCAAGGGCGCCTACCCGGTCCGTGACGCGCACACCCTCGGCCTCGCCGTCCTCGGCATGATCGTCAGCGTCTGGCGCTGGTACCGCCCGAGCGGGGCGATCCCCCTGTCGGAGATCAGCGAGATGATCGAGGGTTGTGTGGTGCGGATGGTCGCGGAATAGGTCCCGGCCCCGCCCCTTGTCGGCGGCGGGGCGGCTGGCTTACAGTCAAACTGAACTGAACTCAGGTTGTTTCAGGAGCTGAGGGAGAGCGATCGGCAATGGTGCTTCGCGAATACATGGCCAGGATGGACGGCCACGACCCCGGAAAAGGCCCTCGAACTCCTGGAACCGGGCTTCCGGTTCCTCATCTCCCTCCCCGGCGGTCAGCGCACCGGCACGTCCCGCGAGGACTTCACCGGCTACCTCGCCGGCCGCGACGCGGTGGACCGCCGGCACGAGATCGTCCGGTACTCGGTCGACGGGGACGTCGAGACGGCGTACGGCTTCGTCGTCGACCAGGGCGTGACGACCGGGGCCTTCCTCTCCGCCGCGCAGGTCTCGCCCGCCGGGCTGATGGCGCGCTACCAGTCCTTCTTCACGCCCGACTTCGACCTCGTGGACCGGCCGTGAGCGCGCCGGCCACCTCCGCCGCCCCGTTCCTGACGACCTGGTTCGGGATCCTCGACAGCGACGACGCCGACCGCATCCTGGACCTGATCAGCGAGGACTTCTCCTTCTCGATCCTCTTCTCCACCGGGGGCGACGCCGGCACTGACTTCCACGGCGGACGGGCCGAGATGGAGGGCTACCTCGCCCAGCGCGAGGTGGGCGTGCGCACCCACCATCTGCTCACCGCGTCCGCCGTCGGCCGGGACGAGCTCTATCTCGGCGAGGTGCGCAGGTCGGGCGCACCGGAGGCGACCTTCGTGGCCTCGGCCCGGCTGGACGACGAGGGAAGGGTACGTCGGCTGCTGATCGGGCGCTCGCCCGCGGTCCTGTTCACCTGAGGAGGCGCGATGTACAACCTGGTCCTGCTGGCGGCCCGGCCGCCCGAGTGGACCCACGAGCGGTTCATCGCCTGGTGGCGCGGCGATCACGCCGAACTCACCCGGCGGCTGCCCGGTCTCAGGTCCTGGCGGCACACCGACCTCGACGCCGCCCTCGAACCGCGCTCGGAGGGCTGGGACGGCGTGTCCGTGCTGAGTTTCGACACCCCCGAGGACCTGCGCACGGCACTCCGGAGCCCCGAGTGGGCGGCGGCCGTCGCCCAGGTCGGCGACATGCGCGGACGCCGGATCGCCGTCATGGGCGGCGAGATGGAGATGTACGGCGGCTGAGCACGCCCGGGACGCGTCCCCGGGCCGACCCCGCCCACCCTCCAACGCGCGGTGGGCCCTTCGCGACGAGGCGAGGAAGCGGATGCGACAGACAGTGCGGGAGTTCCAGGAACGGTCCGAAGAGGCCGACTTCACGGCCGTCGTCGACGATCACGGACGTCACGGCGCGCGCGATCTGCTGCGGCGGGCGAGTGAGCTGGCCGAAGCGATGACGCCGGCCGGCACACCGGGCGGCACCGTGCTGCTCCAGGCGGACAACTCGTGGCGCACGGTCGCCGCGACGCTCGCCGTCGGACTGACCGGCGGGGTCCTGGCCCTGGTCAACCGGCACACCACCCGCGCCGAGTTCGCCTCCGCCCTGGAGGACATCCGGCCGGACGTCCTGATCGCCGAACCGTCCGCGATCGAGGACTGGGGCGGCGCGGGAGCGCTGCCGGGCGCGTCGGCGGCGGAGGCTCTCGACGGCTGGACCGTCCTGGCCGGCCGAGGCCCGCGCGATGTCTCCCGGTGGTCCGGCGCAGCCGTCATCGGTCTGACCTCCGGCTCCACCGGGCGCCCCAAGGGTGTCGTCCAGTCGGAGAGCGCCCTGCGCTACGCGTGCTCGTGCACCGCCGAGGTCAACGGTCTGCGCGAGGGGGACGCGGTAGCCGCCGTCGTCCCGCTCTCCTCCACCGCCGCGTACTGCTTCGGGGTCTGCCTCGCGCTGATGCTGGGCGGGCCGCTCGTGCTGTCCGGGCGGTGGGACCGAGAGGAGGCGCTCGCGCGGATGACCGCCCATGACGTCCGGTGGACGATGTGCGTGCCCACCATGGTCCTCCAGATGGGCTCGGCGGCCGCCGGTTCCAAGGTCCTCGACGGGGTCCGCTCGATCACCGTCGGCGGCGGCCCCATGGACCGCGGGGCCCTCGCCCGTGCCGAACGCTCCCTGGGGACGACGATCCTGCGCGTCTTCGGCATGTCGGAGTGTCTCGGCCACACCTCGCCCCGGCCCGACGACCCCGAGGAGATCCGCCTCGGCCGTGACGGACGGCCCTTCCCCGGCACCGACCTCCGGGCCGTGGCCGCCGACGGCACCGTCCTGGGGCCCGGCGCGACCGGTCGCGCCCAGGTGCGCGGCCCGTCCCTCTTCCTCGGCTACGCCCGCGACGGCAAGGTCGAACCGCCGGCCCTGACCCCGGACGGCTTCTTCCCCACCGGCGACCTGCTGATGACCGCCGAGGACGGCACGGTCACGGTCATGGGCCGGGAGAAGGACGTCATCATCCGCGGCGGACGCAACCTCGACATCACCGAGATCGAGCGCGCCGTCGCCGCCCACCCGGCGGTGGCGCGCGCCTGCGTGGCCCCCGTACCCGACCCGCTCCTCGGCGAACGCGCCGCCGTGCTCGTGGTGGTGGAGGACGGACACGACGGACTCGGCCTCGACGAGATCACCGCGCACCTCGCCCGCACCGGCCTGTCCAAGGCCAAGTGGCCCGAGTTCCTCTTCACCGTCCACGAGCTGCCGCAGACCACCGTCGGCAAACTCGACCGCTCCGGGGCCCGCGCGCTCGTCCACGACCTGCACGCGGGGCTCGCCCCCCACTCCGAACAGCACCGCCGAGGAGATGCATGACCACCCCCACGACCCACACCCCCCGTTTCGACCGCGGCCGTTGGGCGCAGGCCGGACCCGAGACCGTGGGACCCGGCGTCCACCGCATTCCGCTCCCGCTGCCGGACGACGGACTGCGCGCCGTCAACGTCTACGCGCTGGAGGGGCTGACGGAGGGGCTGGTCCTGGTCGACGGAGGGTGGTCGATCCCCGAGTCCCGCACGGCACTTGAGAACGCGCTGGGCGAACTCGGCCACGACCTCGGCGAGATCAGCCATGTCCTGGTGACCCACATCCACCGCGACCACTACACCCAGGCCGTCGAACTGCGCAGGCTGCTGGGCTCCCGGGTCTACCTCGGCGCGGGCGAGCGGCGGGGCCTGGAACTGCTGGGCGAGCTGCGCACCGACGAGCCGGTCGGCTCGCTGGCGACCCTGCGCCGGGCCGGCGCCCACGAGCTCGCCGAGCGGGTCGCCGCGATGTACGACGGAGACTTCGACGCCACCGTCTGGGAGGCACCCGACCGCTGGCTCCAGGCGGAGGAACTCCCCTTCGGCGACGTGCGCCTGACGGTCGTTCCGACACCTGGCCACACCCAGGGCCATGTCGTCTACCTCGACCGGGCACGCGGACTGCTGTTCTCCGGCGACCACGTCCTGCCGCACATCACCCCCTCGATCGGATTCGAACTCGGCGGCCCCGCGCTGCCGTTGGGCGACTACCTCGACTCACTGCGGCTGATGACCACACTCGCTGACGCCCGGCTGCTGCCCGCGCACGGACCGGTCGGCGACAGCGTGCACACCCGGGTCGGGGAACTCCTCGCCCACCACGACGACCGTCTCGCCGAGACGCTGGCCGCCCTCGACGGCCGTGCCCGGACCGCGTACGAGGTGGCGGGGGAGCTGGGATGGACCCGCCGAAGGGTCCCCTTCTCGAAGCTAGGACCCTTCGACCAGATGCTCGCCGTCAACGAGACGGCGGCGCACCTGGACGTGCTGGTGGCCCGGGGAAGGGCCGACCGCGCCCGGACCGACGAGGTCAACCGGTACACACCCGTGGGTGGTTGAGGGGTCCCGCTCAGCGGGCGGTCCAGCCGCCGTCGACGTAGAGCTCGGATCCGGTCATGAAGCTCGACTCGTCCGAGGCGAGGAAGGCCACGGCGGCCGCCACCTCCTCGGGCGTGCCGAGCCGGCCCAGCGGCGTCCCCTCGAGCATCGCGGTCAACCGGGGCGTGTCGCGCCACAGTTCGCGCGAGCGCGGTGTCTCGATGAACCCGGGATGCAGGGAGTTCACCCGGACGCCCCGCTTCGCCCAGTGCAGCGCGGCGTTCTTCGTCATCAGACGTACGGCGCCCTTGGCCGCGTGGTACGAGAACTGGGCGCCGAACCCGCCGACCGTGCCGAGATCGACGCGACGTTGACGATGGAACCGCCGCCGGCCCGCTCGATGGACGGCCCGGCGTGTTTCATGCCGAGCCAGACACCGGTCTGGGTCACCCCGATGACCTGCTCCCAGGTCTCCATCGTCTCGGTCACGACGGTGTTCATGGCGGCGATGCCGGCGTTGTTCACCAGCACGGACAACTCGCCCCGCCGGGCGGTCGTCTCGGCGACGGCCTCCTGCCAGGCCGCCTCGTCCGAGACGTCCAGGGCCAGTCCCAGGGCGCCGCCCCCTATCTCCTCCGCGAGCTTCTCGCAGCGGTCGGCGTCGAGGTCGGTCACCACGACCGCCGCTCCCTCGGCCGCGAGCCGGCGCACGACGGCGTCGCCGATGCCTCCTGTGGCACCGGTCACCAGCGCGGTCTTTCCTGCCATCCTGGAGCGCATCGGATTCCCCTTGCGTCTCGGCGTGTCGGTGGTGGTCAGTTCCGTACGCCGAGCCAGGCGAGGGCCCCGCCGTCGATGACGTACGACGACCCCGTGATGAACGCGGCGTCGTCGGAGGCGAGGAAGCACGCCAGCGCGGCGACCTCCTCCGGGCGTCCGAGCCGCTCCACCAACTGGGGCGCGGTCACCTCGCGTTCGGCGGCTTCGGGATCCGCGGCGGCGGCGAGGAAGTCCCGGGTGAGCCGTGTTTCGATGACACCGGGACAGAAGCAGTTGCACCGCACCGGCGCCAGGTCGACGGCGGTGACCTTGGTCAGATGGATGACGCCGGCCTTGGTGACCCCGTAGGCGGGCGCGTTGGCGAAGCCGGTGAGGCCGGAGACGGAGGCGGTGTTGACGATGGCGGGCCCGCGCGTGGAGCGACGCAGATACGGCGCGGCGAACTTCGTCGTCAGCCACACCGCCTTGAGGTTGACCTCGTAGACCGCGTCCCAGACCTCCTCCGGGAGGGAGTCGACACCGCGGTCCGGTTCGGTCGTGAACGCGGTCTCGATCACCCCGGCGTTGTTGACCAGGACGTCCAGTCCGTCGAAGCGCTCAGCGGCCCGCGTGACCATGCCGGCGATGTCGTCGCGGGCGCGCAGATCGCAGACGAGCGGCTCCGCGCGGGCCCCGGCGGCGCGCACCAGGGCCGCGGTCTCGGTGACGGTCTCCGCGTCGCGGTCGGCGACGGCTACGGCGGGCGCGCCCCCACGGGCCAGCTCCACGGCGATCGCCCGCCCGATGCCCTGCCCCGCGCCGGTGACCAGCGCGGTCTTGCCGTCCAGGGAACCCACCGCCGCGCCCTCCCGAGTCCGACCTACGACATGAACTGAACTAGATTCATTTTTTCGTAGTCTACGGTCGGCTGAGCGGGGGCGACAAGCCCCGGGCGGACTGAACCCGATTCCGGCCGTGGCGGCGACTCAGAGCCGCAGGACGACCAGGGCGGTGTCGTCGGTGCTGCCGGTCGCGCGGAGGAGGTCCGCCAGCAGGGCGTCGGCCAGGGGCTCCGGGTCCGCCTTGCGGTGGCGGGCGAGGGAGTCGGCGAGGCGGGCCAGGCCGACGTCGATGTCCTCGTCACGCCGCTCGATCAGCCCGTCCGTGTAGAGGACCAGGGTGGCGCCCTCGGTGAAGGACACGGTGGCCTGCGGGCGGGGCAGATGCTCCGGGCGGGCGCCGAGCGGCGGGTCGGTGGCCTGGTCCAGGAAGGTCACGGTGCCTTCGCGGTCCACCAGGGCGGGCGGCGGGTGACCGGCGCTGCTGTAGGTGATGGTGTGGCTGTCCCAGTCGACGAAGGTATTCACCGCCGTCGTCGACTCGGCGCCCTCGACGTAGCGCGCGTACAGCCCCAGCGCGTCCAGCGCCTGCGCCGGGCCCTCCACGACCCGGGACGCCGAGCTCAGCGCGCTGCGCAGCTGTCCCATGACGCACGCGGCCGCGAGCCCGTGGCCGACGACGTCACCGACGGCCAGCGCGATCCGGTCGCCCTGGGTGGGCAGGTCGACCAGGTCGTACCAGTCGCCGCACACGTTCAGCGCGCCGACGGCGGGCCGGTAGCGCACGGCCGTCCGGTGCTGCTCGATCGGCCGCGGGGCGGGCAGCAGCGCCGCCTGCAGCGCCAGCGCCACCTCACGCTCCCGGGCGTGCGCCTGGCGCAGACGTTCGTTGACCTCCTGCAGCTCACGCGCGCGCGTGTAGAGCTCCGCCTCCAGCACACGGGCCTGCCGGTCGCTGCTGCCGGTGCCCCCGCGGGCCCGGAGGAGCTCCGTGACCTCCTCCACCCGGTGCGCGATGAGGGCCACTTTCCCGTCCGGGCCGAGGATGGGCGCGTTGACCGGACTCCAGTAGTGCTCCTGCCAGTGCCCCGGCCGCTCCGGGTCCTCGATGTCGTAGCGCTGCAGGGCCATCGTGTCGCGCTCGCCGGTGGCGACCGCGCGCAGCATCGAGGCCTTCACGTCGCGCATGCCGGCGGCCGCCGGGTCGTTCGGGTTTTCCGGGAAGACGTCGAAGATGTAGCGGCCCACCAGCTGCTCGCGGGTGCGTCCGGACAGGCGCTGGAAGTCCTCGTTGGCGTCCGCGTACACCAGGTCGGGGGTCAGCAGGGCCACCATGCCCGGGAGACCTCGGAAGACCGCCGCGTAGTCGATCTGCGGTTCCGTCATGCACTGCCTGCCTCGCCCCGAGCCGTTATATGAGTGATTTTCCACGATAGAGGGCAAAAGGCCGCGGGGGTGCGAGAGTGCGCCGTCCGGGGTCCGCAGGTTGACACCGCGATCACGGAACCCGGCGGCCGTACTCACCCGGCCGTGCGCCCTCCTGGGATCGGCCCCGCTCGGCTACCCTGACCCAGGAGGTGGCCAAGTGGCTGAAAACGAGCGGGAGTTGGCGGAGTCGACCACCGTGGTGGTGATCGGCGCGGGGCCCGCCGGCATGACCGTCGCCAACCTGTTGCGGCGCAGCGGCGTCGACTGCGTGGTTCTGGAACGGCGCAGCCGCGACTACGTCGCGCAGCGGCAGCGGGCCGGCATCGTGGAGACCCGGGCCGTGCGGATGTTCGACTCCTGGGGGCTGGCCGACCGCGTCCTGGGCGGAGTCCCGTACGACGGCATCCTCGAGTTCCGGGTGGACGGCGAGCGTCACTTCGTGTCCGACGGCGACGGCTCCGACGGCCCGGCCGCCCAGCTCTGCCCCCAGCAGGTCCTGGTCCAGAAACTCACCGCCCACTATCTCGCCGACGGCGGTGACCTGCGCTTCGAGGCGGCCGACGTCTCCCTGCACGACCTGACCGGCGAGCGCCCCACCGTCCGCTACCGCGCCCCCGACGGCACGCTCCACACCCTGACCTGCGCCTTCGTCGCCGGCTGCGACGGTGACCACGGCATCAGCCGCGCCACGGTCCCCGCCGGCGCCCTCACCACCCACGCCTTCGACCACGGCATCGGCTGGCTCACCGTCCTCGCCGACGCACCGCCCCCGGCCCACCCCCTCCTGGCCGTCAGCCCCCAGGGCTTCGCCGCGCACTTCCCGCGCGGCCCGCGCAGCAGCCGCTACTACCTCCAGTGCCCGCCCGACGACCACCCCGACGCCTGGTCCGACACCCGAGTCTGGGACGCCCTGCGCACCCGCCTCGGCGACCCGGCGCTGCCCTCCGGCCCGATCACCGACCGGGAGATCTTCCGGCTGCGCAGTCTCGTCCACGACCCGATGCAGTACGGCCGTCTCTTCCTGGTCGGCGACGCCGCGCACATCGTCTCCCCGATGGGCGGCAAGGGCATGAACCTCGCCCTCTACGACGCCGACGTCCTCGCCCGCGCCGTACGGGACTTCCTGCACGACCACGACGACACCGGCCTGCGCGCCTACTCACGCCGCTGTCTGCGCCGCGTCTGGAACGACCAGGAGTTCTCCCACTGGCTGACCCGCACGGTCCACGACGCGGGCGACGACACGGACGCCGGGCCGTTCCTGCGCCACCTCGCCCGTGCCCGCCTCGACCGGCTCTTCACCTCACAAGCCGCGGCGGGTGCTTTCGCGGAACTCATGACGGGCCTTGATCCGGAGGCCAATTCCGTCGGTTCCTGAAAACACCGAACGCGCTTTTCCCCGGCCTCCGTGATCTTTCCGGAGGCCCATTGTCAGTGGTACGTCCTACTCTCGCCATATGACCTACAGCGTCTGGCACAGGGGCCTCGGTATCACGCTCGATCTGACCGAGGCCGATCTCGGGCACCCCGAATACCCCCGGCTGCTCGACGAGATCTACGGCAATTACCAACCGGATCTTCTCTACTGCCTGGAAGCCCATGAGGACGAGGGGTTCATCTGCCCCGGCTTCATGACCATCCGCAAGGTCAACGGCCGTCCGCACGCGATGCATGTGGCAAAAGGGGAACGCCCCGAGACGAAGGCGGAAAGCGATCTCCACAAGGCGCTGGAGGAATACACGGCCGAGGTCGCGTCGGGCGAGGGATTCCGTGTGACGCGACCGGCGGCGGGCGAGCACGGAAAGGGCCGCGTGGACGTCACCGTGGAGGGCGCCGACAGCCACCGGCTCGCCTACGAAATCCAGCTCGCCGCGATAGCGGGCGGTTCCGTCGACGACCGCACCCGGATGGCGCGCCGGGCGGGTCTGACCCCGCTGTGGCTGGTCAACAACGAGAACGCGATACCGATCGATCGCGCCCCCTGGGCCCGGCTGAACGTGCAGAGCTGGCGCGACGTCACCGACCGCGCCGCCCTCCCGGTGCGCGGCGGGATCAAGCAGCTGCACATGTCCCGCTGCGACTGGAGCAACCCGGTGCCCTGCCCCCAGCAGGGCGCGGGCCGCTGCGGCGGCCGGCACGCGCTGTGGGAACCGGTCCGGGGTCTCTACTACGAGGACGTCATCCGGCGCACCGCCACCGGTGAGCTCGTCTCCCTGTACCTGCCCCGTCCCGCGGGCCGACGCGGCTGGCACATGTGGGTCACTCCGAACGACAAGGAGGAGTTCCTCGAGGGCCGGCCCGAACCCGTCCCGGGCATGGTCGTGCCGACTGCTCGGCCCGCGACCGGCGCGGAGCGGCGCCCGGAGGGGGCCGCCGGGGGCGTGCGGGCCGAGCTGACCGGGGCGCTGGACGACGAGCGGCCCATCGACGCCTCGCTGTGGCACACCGAGCCGGGACCGTCCGAGTTCTCCCGCCCGTTCGTCGTGGGGGAGTTCGTCATACCGGGTGATCTGGTCGCCGCCCGGCGCACCTTCACCCGGGCCCTGGAACACGCCGCGGACATCGCCGCGCATCTGCCGAGCGGCGCGGACATCGTGGCGGGCCGCGCCGAGATCACCGGCGAGCAGCGCGAGCGACTGGCGGACGCGCGGGAGCGGTGCCGGCGCCTCGCCGAGGAGATGCACTCACACCCGTGGTGGGAGACGGTCGGCGACCGCCATGCCGCCCGTGACGCGCTGACGTACGCCGCGAACCATGACAGCCCCTCGGGCTGGACTGTTCGTCCAGGAGCTGGACCTGTAGTCTACGGTCCGTGACGGATGGCACCGACGACGCGGACGACACGGGCGAGCGGGCCCTCGACGCAGAGCGGGACGCGATCCTCGCGGCGCTGCGTCCGGTAGTCGAGGGGATCGCGGCGACCTTCGGACCGGTGTGCGAGGCGGTCCTGCACGACTATCGCCACCCGGAGAACTCGGTCGTGGCCGTCGCCGGTTCGGTGACCGGGCGGGCCGTGGGCGGCGCGATGAGCGAGATCGGCCTGCGCGTCCTGGCCCGCGGCGACCGGGCCGAGGACGAGCTGAACTACGTCACCCGCACCCGCTCCGGCACGCTGGTCAAGGCGTCCACGATGGTGCTGCGCGACTCCACCGGCGCGGTCTTCGGCGCCCTGTGCCTCAACGTGGACGTCACCGCCGTCCAGGAGGCCCACGCCCTGCTCGGCGCCCTGTCCGGAGTCGCCGCCGGCGCGGCCGACGCACCGGTCACCACCTTCGGCAACGACATCGACTCGGTCGTCGACGCCCTTCTCGACGCCCACCGGATCGGCCGCAACCGTCCCTGGGCCGCCCTTGACCGCGCCGAACGCCTCGACCTGTTCCGCGCCCTCGACGACCACGGCGTCTTCGCGGTGCGCCGCGCCGTCGAACAGGTCGCCGAGCGGCTCGGCATCTCCCGCGCCTCCGCGTACAGCTACCTCTCCCAGTCCCGCGCCGCCACCGCCCCGACCTCCGCTGCAGGGCCCGCGGCCCGCGCCGCCACCGCCCCGGGCTCCGCTGCAGGGTCAGCGGCTCGCGGTGCCACTGCGCCGGGCTCCGCTGCAGGGTCCGCGGCTCGCGCCGCCACTGCGCCGGGCTCCGCTGCAGGGTCCGCGGCTCGCGCCGCCACTGCGCCGGGCTCCGCTGGAGGCCCCGGGGCTCGCGCCGCCACTGCGCCGGGCTCCGCTGGAGGCCCCGGGGCTCGCGCCGCCACTGCGCCGGGCTCCGCTGCAGGGCCCGCGGCTCGCGGTGCCACGGCCCCGACCGCCGCCGGAGGGTCAGCGGCCCGCGCCGCCACTGCGCCGGGCTCCGCTGGAGGCCCCGGGGCTCGCGCCGCCACCGCCCCGGGCTCCGCTGCAGGGCCCGCGGCCCGCGGTGCCACGGCCCCGACCGCCGCCGGAGGGTCAGCGGCCCGCGGTGCCGCCGGCCCGAGCACCCCTGCAGGATCCGCGGCCCGCGCCGCCGCCCCGACCACCGCTGGAGGACCCGCGTGACGACCACCACCCCGCCCGTCACCCTCGACACCGTCCGTGACGCGGCGGCTCGGCTCCGGGGCGTCGCCCACCGGACGCCCGTCCTGCGCTCACGCACCCTCGACGCCCTCGTCGGTGCCGAGGTCCACCTCAAGTGCGAGAACTTCCAGCGCGTGGGCGCCTTCAAGTTCCGCGGCGCCTACAACGCCGCCTCCCGGCTCACCCCCGAGCAACTGGCCCGGGGCATCGCCGCCTACTCCTCCGGCAACCACGCCCAGGCCGTCGCCCTGGCCGCCCGTGAGCTGGGCACCTCGGCCGTCATCGTCATGCCCGAGGACGCCCCCGCCTCCAAGCGGGCCGCCACGGAGGGCTACGGCGCCGAGATCGTCACCTACGACCGCTACACCGAGGACCGCACGGCCGTAGCCGAAGCCCTCGCCGACGAACGCGGCCTCGCGCTCATCCCGCCCTACGAGCACCCCGACGTCATGGCGGGACAGGGCACCGCCGCTCTCGAACTCCTTGAAGAGGCAGGGGAGTTGGATGCACTGATCGTGCCTGTCGGCGGGGGCGGGCTGATCGCCGGGAGCGCCACGGTGGCCAAGGGCGTCAGCCCGGGCATCCGGGTGACCGGCGTCGAGCCGGAGGCCGGGGACGACACCAAACGGTCTCTGGACGCGGGCCGACGCGTCACCATCCCGGTGCCGCGCACCATCGCCGACGGGCAGGCGCTGGAGACGCCCGGCGAGCTGACCTTCTCCGTCAACCAGCGGCTCGTCGACGGAATCGCTCTCGTGTCCGACGACGAGATCAGCGCGGCGATGCGTTTCGCGTTCGAGCGGCTGAAGATCGTCGTCGAGCCGAGCGGCGCCACCGGGCTGGCCGCGTTGCTCGCCGGGCGGGTGGATGCGCTGCCCCGCCGGGTCGGTGTCATCGTCTCCGGCGGCAATGTGGACGCCGACCGTTTCGCCCGGCTGTGCGGCCGGGCGGCGACGTCATGACCAGAACTCGTCGCCCCGTTCGAGGTCCTCGACGCACTCGTCGAGATCGGTGATCTTGTCCCCGACGATCCGGAAGACGATGCCTCCGTCCTCGTCGATCCGCTTGTCGCCGCGCTGGGCGGTGACATGGTGCATGGAGACGGCATGGCCACGGCCGTCCACCAGGATGTTGCGCAGTTCGACCTTGAAGGTGCCGCCCGTCTCCTCGTACAGCCGACGGTAGTAGTCGAGGATCGCGTCGATCCCCTTGCAGTCGCCGGACAGCTGGTGGCTGCCGGGCACGTGGTGCGTCGCGTCGCTCGTCATCATCGAGCGCAGGGTGTCCATGTCGCCGCGTGAGAAGGCTTCGTAGCCCGTGCGGACGAGTTGTGCGTGAGGGTGTTCAGCCACGGTGATCGCCACCTTTCTGGTGGTTCGGCGATTGCGGCTTCCAGCCGTCATTCTGCGCTCACCCGAATGGCGGTGTCGACCGCACGGGCGGACGATGGTGGCGTGGGCAGGGCTGGCAATGGAGGGAGCCGACATGATTGAGATCAAGGCCATCGACAAGCCCGACGAGCGGCGCGACTTCCCGCGCGGACACCTCGAAGCGGTGCACATGTCCGGGCTGGACTTCGCCGTTGGCACCTTCGAACCCGGCTGGCGCTGGTCCGAGTCCGTAGGTCCCATCGCCGGAACGAAGAGCTGCGAGGTCCACCACAACGGGTACTGCGTCTCCGGTCGTATGCGCCTGCGCATGGACGACGGCGCCGAGCAGGAGGTCGGACCGGGCGACGTGTTCGTGGTGACACCGGGCCACGACGCCTGGGTGGTCAGCGACGAGCCGTGCGTGGTCTACGATTTCGCGGGCCAGATGGCGACGGAGTACGCGAAGGCGAAAGGCTGAAGGGCGGGACCGACCTGCGGGGTGGAGCCGCTCACACGGTGATGACGATCTTCGCGCGGGCGTGCTCCACCTCCAGGTGGCGTATGGCCTGAGCCGCCTCGCTGAGGGGGAACACCCGCTCCACGACAGGGGCGAGCTTCCCGGACTCGACCAGAGCGCGCAGCTCGGCCAGGTTCGCCTTGCTCTGCTTCGCCGGGAGTTCCACCAGCCGTTGGCGCGCGAAGGGGGCGACCGCCCGGCGCTTGAGGAACAGTCCCATGGGCCCGACGAAGCTGCCGCCCTCGTACATGCCTCCGCCGGACAGCACGAGGGTCCCGGTGGGAGTCAGGGCGCGCCGGAACTCGGCCAGGGAGCGGTTTCCCACCAGGTCCAGAACGACGCCGTACGGTCCGCCGCGGGTGAAGTCCTCGTTGGTGTAGTCGATGACGTGGTCCGCCCCCAGCGAGCGGACCAGATCGACGTTGCGGGTGCGGCACACGGCGGTCACCTGTGCGCCGTACGCCTTGGCGATCTGCACGGCGAACGTGCCGACGCCGCCGGAGGCACCGTTCACCAGCACGGTCTCGCCGGGATCCACCTGGGCCACGTCCCGGATGCCGATGAGCGCGGTGTTGGCCGCCAGCGGCACCGCGGCCGCCTGCTCGAAGGTGAGGTTGGCGGGCTTCACGTCCACGGTGCCCTCCGGGGCGCACACGTACTCCGCGAACGCGCCGTCGGCCTCGCCGAAGACCTCGTCCCCCGGTTTGAGCGAGGTGACGCCCGCACCCACCGACTCCACCCGCCCGGCGAAGTCACGGCCCCTGATGCGCTGCCTCGGCCTCAGCAGGCCCATCATGGGACGGGCGAGCTTCGGGTCGCCGTGCAGGAAATGCCAGTCGTAGGCGTTGACCGAGGCCGCGTGCACCCGCACCAGCACCTCGCCGTCGGCGGGCACCGGCCGGGGCGTCTCCCCGTACTCCAGCACGTCCACCGATCCGTACCGGTCCTGCATGATCGCCTTCATCGCTTCCCCCTCCGCCACCGGCGAGCGTAGGGAAACGGAGCCCAGGGCGACATAGGGGAGATGCCCTAGTTCCCGGGTATGAGCCCGCTGCCCGGGCCGAGCCGCCTGGGGACCGGGTGCTCAGACGGGCAGCAGCCGGCCGATCAACGCGCCGAGCTGGCGGGCGTTGCGGCACTCGTGCATCTCCACCAGCTCGGCGTACTCCGGTGCCGCGGAGTCTCCCGTGCCCCACTGGGCGCGCGGCTCGGGGTTCAACCAGTAGACACGGCGGGCCCGTTCCCCGATGTGGCGTACGGCCGCCAGGTTGGGGTCGCTCATGTTCGTCCGGGCGTCACCGAGCACGAACACCGTCGTGCGGGGGCCGACCGCGTCGCCGTAGCGCTCGGCGAACTCGCCCAGCGCGACGCCGTAGTCGCTGCTGCCGTGCCAGCCCGTGAGTGTCGCCTCGGCCCGGATACGGGCGCTCAGGCCCTCCGCGTCCGCGGCGCCGTGCTCCAGCAGTCCCGTCACCTCGTCGATCCGGTTGACGAAGGCGAACACCCGCACCTTGCTGAACTGGTCGTGCAGCGCCTGCACCAGCAGCATCGTGAAGTCCGAGAACCCCGACACCGAGCCCGACACATCGCACAGCAGCACCAGTTCGGGCCGGACCGGACGGCGCCTGCGCAGCACCGGCTTCATCGGCACCCCGCCCGTCGACAGCGACCCGCGCAGCGTGCGCCGCAGATCGATGCTGCCCCGCGCGGCCCGGCGCCGGCGCGCGGCGAGCCGGGTGGCGAGCTTGCGGGCGAGCGGATGCACCGTCCGGCGCAGTTCGGCCAGCCGGTCCTTGCCGGCGTAGAGGAAGTCGACCCGGTCGGGGGTGGTGGCCACCGCGCGCCGGGCCAGCTGGTCCCGGTCGCGCCGCTCGGCCACCCGCCGACGCGCCTCCGCCGCCGCCAGCCGCCGGAAGGCCTCGATGCGCCGACGGATCTCGTCGTCGAGCAGCCGGTCGGTGAACCCCGAACCGCCGCTCGTGGCACGGACGTCGTCCCGGACCCGGGCGAACAGCGTCTGCGGGCGCAGCCGTTCCAGCGTCTGGTACGACGACCAGCCGTCCGACCCCGGCGCGGTGCCGTACCCGCCGAAGCCGTCGACCGCCTCCGCCGACAACCGCCCCAACAGGGCGAGGTCGTCGGCGGCGAGGGCGGCCGCGAGACGGTCGCGCAGGTCGTCCCGGTCCGCCGGCCCGGTCTCGGGCGCGCCGATGCCGCGCGGGAAGTACAGGTCGAAGACCGGGTCGAACACCTGGCGTTGTGCCGGGCCGTGCAGCAGCGTCGCCGCCAGCCCCTCCCGCAGCAACTCCCGGTCCGTCAGCCCCAGTTCGGCGACGGCCTGCGCCGCGTCCACGGTCTCGCCGGTGCCGATCCGCATACCGTGCGCCCGAAGGGCCCCGACCAGCGAGGTCAGCCGCTCCGCGACGCCCGGCGCCGTCACACCGCGTCCAGGTCGAGCTTGGCGGCGGCCTTGAGGACGTCGTCCTGATGCTTGAGGAGCACGCCCAGCGTTTCGCGGACGACGGTCTCCTCCAGGGTGGCGGCGCCGAGCGCGAGCAGGGTGCGCGCCCAGTCGATGGTCTCGGCGACCGAGGGGACCTTGCGCAGGTCCATGGCGCGCAGCGCGCCCACCACCCGGACCACGGAGGTGGCCAGCGCCTCGTCGAGGCCGGGCACCTTGAGCCGGACGATCCGGCGCTCCAACTCCTCGTCCGGGAAGCCGATGTGCAGGAACAGACAGCGGCGGCGCAGCGCCTCGGACAGCTCACGGCTCGCGTTGGAGGTCAGGACGACGAAGGGGCGTCGGGTCGCGGTGATGGTGCCCAGCTCGGGGACCGTCACCTGAAAGTCGCTGAGCACCTCCAGGAGCAGGCCCTCCACCTCGACGTCCGCCTTGTCGGTCTCGTCGATCAGCAGCACCTTGGGCTCGTCGCCGCGGATGGCGGTCAGCAGCGGGCGCGTGAGCAGGAACTCCTCGCTGAAGATGTCGGTGCGCGTCTCGTCCCAGGTCTCGTCGCGGCCCGCGCTGATGCGCAGCAGCTGCTTGGCGTGGTTCCACTCGTACAGCGCCCGGGACTCGTCGACGCCCTCGTAGCACTGCAGACGGACCAGCTGTGCCCCGGCGACCTCGGCCACCGCCTTGGCGAGCTCCGTCTTGCCGACCCCGGCCGGGCCCTCGACCAGCAGCGGCTTGCCGAGCCGGTCGGCGAGGAAGACGGTCGTGGCCACGGCCGGGGAGGCGAGGTAACCGGTGGCGGCGAGACGCGCGGAGACGTCGTCGACGGACGTGAACAACGGGGCCTCCAGGTGGGCGGCGGTACCGGGTCTACTATCTAAGCGCTTGTTCACCGCTTGTGTCACCCCGGAATCCGCAGCTCCCGCATGTATACCGATCGGTTTCCTCCGGTGGTTCCGGAGGTACGCTCCCCGTATGGCCACGACAGACAAGGCGTCCACCAGGGATCGGCTGCTCGACGCCGCCGCCGAGCTCTTCTACCGCGACGGTGTCTCCATCGGCGTGGAGGCGCTGTGCCGGACGGCCGGAGTGTCGAAGCGGTCGATGTACCAGCTCTTCGCAAGCAAGGACGAGGTCCTCGCGGCCAGCCTGGAGCGCCGTGCGCCCGGCTACGCGGCCCAGCTCACCCCCGGCCCTCAGGACGCCGACACCTCACGGGAACGCATCCTCTACGTCTTCCGCCAGGTGGAAAGGCTCTCCGTCGAGCCCGAGTACCAGGGCTGTCCCTACCTCGCCGCCCTCGTCGAGCTGAAGGACCCCGAGCACTCGGCGAGCGTGGTCGCCCGGGAGGCCAAGCTGCATCTGCAGAACGCCTTCCGCGCCCAGGCGGAGCTGGGCGGCGCCGCGGATCCCGACCTCCTCGCCCGCCAGCTGATGCTGGTCTTCGACGGCGCGAGTGCCCGGGCTGGCGCCCGGATCGAGACCCTGGACGGCCTGACCACGGTGACCGTGACGACCTTGCTGGACGCGGCCGGCATGCGCTGAGCGCTCCGCTGGAAGTGTCGGATGCGTCGTCGGCCGTCCGCGGCGCCGTCGTGGCCGGTCGCGCAGTTCCCCGCGCCCCTTCGGGGCGCTGCCGAACCGCAGCGGACTTCACCAGGCCCGCTTGGCGGAAGGGGCGGACGCCGAAGCGGTCGCTCGCAGCGCTGGGCGGGTGTGGGTGCCGACGCAGCCGCTCGCGGCGCTGAGCCGGTGTGGGTACCGAAGCAGTTGGCCGAAGCGCCGGGCCGGGCGGACGGGATGCGGTCGCTCGCAGCGTCGCCGGGCGAGTAGGGGCGGCGAAGCAGCTGCCCGCTTCGCCGGGCCGGTGCGGATGTCGAAGCAGTCGCTCGCAGCGCTGGGCGGGTGTGGGTGCTGAAGCAGCCGCTCGGACCGCTGAGCCGGTGTGGGTGCCGGCGACCCTCACGATCGGTCGGACCCTCGGCGTCCACCGCCCGGCGCATGACTGTCGGTGGCGGGCGCTACCTTCCGGGCATGGGTATCTATCTGGTCAGTGTGGGCGCCCGGGAATGGGCCGAGGGCGACGAGGACGAGGACGAGGGCGGCCGTGGAGCCGTCGCCTCGGCCCTCAACGAGGAGTTGGAGCGGCGCGGGCTGCCGCGGTACGAGCCGGTCGCGGAAGAGGAACCGAATGCCTGGTTCGAGGAGAAGATCAGCCCTCCCATGGACGGGTTCGCCGCGCTGTGCCGCGCGCATCTGACGTCCCGCGAGCAGGAGACCCTCGGCGAGTGGACGGTGCTGGTGCCGGTGTCGCTGGAGGAGGAGATACATCTGCCGATCGGCTCCGCCTACACCGACACGACCGTGATCGCGGGAGCGCCGCAGGTGCTCGCCCTGGCCCGGCGGTTGTCGGACGTCATCGGACTGCCGTCGGAGATGCCGCAGGAGCCCGGGAACCTCGGCCTGACGTTCTGGTTCCTCGAGGGTGAGGCGAAGGAACTGGCCGCGGTCCGGCAGGGCCCCTGGAGCGAGGACCTGGACACCGCGTTCTACGTCGCCCTGTACCTGCGTGCCGCCGAGCACTCACTTCGCCGCGGCTGCCCGATGACGTACTGCTGACGCTAGATCTCCGCCTCCTCGCTCACGAGCACGACCTCGAGGGTGCGCGGCCCGTGCACTCCCTCGACCCGGTCCAGCTCGATGTCACTGGTGGCCGACGGGCCGGAGATCCACGTCAACGGGCGGGCCGGGTCGAGGCGTTCGAGGGCCTGGGGCACCGAGGAGACCACCTGGTCGGGCACCCGGACGACGCAGATGTGATGGTCGGGAACCAGGGTGATCCGGCGCCGGCCCTGGTCGGGGGAGCCGTCGAGGACGATGGTGCCGGTCTCGGCGACGGCGAGCGCGCAGGCCGTGACCACACTGCCGACCCGGTCGAGCTCGTGCGGGGTGCTGTCGGCGAGATCCGCGATGTGTTCGACCTCGGCCCCCGAGAGCCACTCCGCCTCCAGCCCCGCAGGCACCACCACCGTCTTCGAACCCCGCTCGGCGAGCAACCGGCCGACCAGGGCCGCCAGTTCGCCCGCGGCGCACCGATGCACGATCGCCCGGTAGTCCGCCAGGTTCTCCGCCAGCAGATCGACCGTCTCCTCGACGCTCCGCTCACCGTGCTCGCGCAGATAGTCCCGGGTGACGGCCTCTTCGTACGGCCGCTCGTCCGGTGCCACATCGGCCAGCGCGCGCCGCACCCGGCCCAGGATCCTGTCCCTGCTGCTCACTTGGCACCGCCCTTTCCACCGTTGGTGCGCTGCCACCAGTCCCGGAACGGCTCCGCCGGGAGGGCCGGCAGATCCCGGCTGCCGCTCCACGCCCTGCCCGGCCCGGGCAGGGTCCGCGGATGCAGCCGACGGGTGCGGGAGGCGAGCCGCTGGCCGCCGCGCAGGGCGCCGGGGTGGGTGAACGCCCAGCGGGCGGCACGCATGGCGGCCCGCTCGGCGGCATGCCCCTTCGCGGGCTTGAGCACCACCTTGTTGCCCTGCCGTACCGCCGGACCGCCCTCCACCACCCGCTCCCGCAGATGCACCAGCACCTCCGGGATGTCGATCGCGACCGGGCACACCTCGTAGCAGGCACCGCACAGCGTCGACGCGTACGGCAGCGAGGCGTCGATCTCGCTTGCCGTGCCCCTCAGCTGGGGGCTGAGGATGGCGCCGATGGGGCCCGGGTAGACCGAGCCGTAGGCATGCCCGCCGGCCCGTTCGTACACCGGGCAGACGTTGAGGCAGGCCGAGCAGCGGATGCAGCGCAGCGCCTGGCGGCCGACCTCGTCGGCGAGGGTGTCGGTGCGGCCGTTGTCGAGCAGCACCAGGTGGAAGGTCCGCGGCCCGTCAGCCGTCTCGGAGTCCGTCGTGCCGGTCCACATCGAGGTGTACGGGTTCATGCGCTCGGCCGTCGAGGAGCGGGGCAGCGTCTGCAGGAACACCTCCAGATCCCGCCAGGTGGGCAGGATCTTCTCGATGCCGACGACCGAGATCAGCGTCTCCGGCAGGGTCAGGCACATGCGCCCGTTGCCCTCGGACTCCACGACCACCAGTGTCCCGGTTTCGGCGATCATGAAGTTGGCGCCGGAGATGCCGACCTTGGCCCGCAGGAACTTCTCGCGCAGATGCAGCCGGGCGGCCTCGGCGAGTTCGGCGGGCGTGTCGGTCAGGCCCTCGGGGGCCGGGCGGCCCCACTCGCCCATCTCCTCGCGGAAGATGTCCCGGATCTCCCCCCGGTTGCGGTGGATGGCCGGGACGAGGATGTGCGAGGGCCGGTCCTTGCCCAACTGCACGATCAGCTCGGCGAGATCGGTCTCGTAGGCCCGGATGCCCTCCGCCTCCAGGGCCTCGTTGAGCCCGATCTCCTGCGTGGCCATCGACTTGACCTTGACGACCTCCGACTCGCCGGTCTCCTTCACCAGCCGGGCGACGATCCGGTTGGCCTCGTCGGCGTCGGCGGCCCAGTGGACGGTGCCGCCCGCGGCCGTGACCGACTCCTCCAACTGCACCAGATACCGGTCGAGATGCCGCAGCGTGTGGTCCTTGATCCGCTTGCCGGCCTCGCGCAGGAGCGCCCAGTCGGACACCTCCGCGACCGCCTTGGCCCGCTTGGCGCGGATGGTGTGCGTGGCGTGGCGCAGATTCCCGCGCAGGGTCTGGTTGCCCACCGCTTCGTGCGCGGCCTCGGGAAAGGCCGGCATTCCCAGATACGTCCCGCTCATACGGCCGGCTCCTCCTCCGTGCTCGCCAGGATCTCCGCGATGTGCACCGGTTTCATCCCCACCTCGAGCCGGGTCATGATGCCGCCGATGTGCATCAGGCACGAGTTGTCGGCCGCGCACAGCACCCCGGCGCCGGTCGACTCGGCATTGCGCACCTTGTCGACGCCCATCGCCGTGGAGACGTCGGAGTTCTTCAGCGCGAAGGTGCCGCCGAAGCCGCAGCACTCATCGGCACCGGGTAGTTCGACCAACTCCAGCCCCTTCACGGCCTGCAGCAGCCGCCGGGGCCGGTCGCCGAGGCCCAGCCCGCGCAGCCCGTGACAGGTGGGGTGGTAGGTCACCTTGTGCGGGTAGTACGCCCCGACGTCCGTCACCCCCAGCACGTCCACCAGGAACTCCGTCAGCTCGTACGTCTTCGGTACCACCGGCGCCAGCGTCGCGGCGAGGGTGTCTCTGCGCCCCTCGGCCCGGGCCCGCTCACCCATCCGCGGATACAGCTCCCGCACCATCGCCCCGCACGACCCGGAGGGCGTGACGATCGCCTCGTACTCCCCGAAGACATCGGAGAAATGCCGGGCGAGCGGCTCGGCCTCATGCCGGTAGCCGGTGTTGTAGTGCGCCTGCCCGCAGCAGGTCTGGGCCATCGGGAAGTCGACCTCGACGCCCAGCCTGGTCAGCAGTTTCACCACGGCGCGACCGGTGTCCGGATACAGCGTGTCGTTGACGCAGGTCAGGAACAGAGCGACACGCATCGCGGCTCCTTGTGAATCGATCATCGGATGAGTGCAGAGTAGTCGGCCCGGCGGGCGCGGGGGAGACCCCGGTCACCGGTCGGCGAGCCGGGCCTGCGCCTCCCGCCACGGCACCGTGTCGCCCCGCGGCTCGTACCGGGTGAGCGGCTGGGTACGGGTGAGCAACCGCCGCCCGCTCGCGAGATCGCCGACGAGACCGTGGGCTCGGGCCTGGACCAGCACGTTTCCCAGCGCCGCCGCCTCCGTCGGGCCCGCCACCACGGGCAGCCCGCAGGCGTCGGCGGTCAGCTGGCACAGCAGCGCGTTGCGGGTGCCGCCCCCGACCACGTGCACGACGTCGACCGGGTGCCCCGCCAGCCGCTGCGCGTCCTCGACCGCCCTGCGGTGCGCCAGGGCGAGCGAGTCGAGGATGCACCGGGTGATCTCGGCGGGCGTCCCCGGCACCGGCTGCGCCGAGGCGCGGCACGCCTCGGCGATCCGCTCCGGCATCCGGCCCGGCGCCAGGAAGGCCGCGTCCCCCGCGTCCACCACCGACCGCAGCGCGGGCACCTTGGCCGCCTCCAGCAGCAGTCCGCCCAACTCCGGCTCGCCCCAGGCCCGTACGCACTCCTGCAGCAGCCACAGCCCCATGATGTTGCGCAGATACCGGACCGTGCCGTCCAGCCCGAGCTCATTGGTGAAGTTGGCCGTCCGGCTCTCCTCGCCCAGCACGGGCGCGTCCAGCTCGAGCCCGGCCAGCGACCAGGTCCCGGTGCAGATGTACGCGAACCGCTCCCCGTCCGCCGGCACGGCGGCCACAGCGGACGCCGTGTCGTGCGAGCCGACCGTCGTCACCGGTACCGGACCCGTGAGGCCGGTCTCCTCCAGCGCCTCCGCCCGCAGCACACCCGCCGGATCGCCCGGCTGCCGCAGCGGCGCGAACAGGCCGAGGTCGACGCCCAGCCGGGAGGCGACGTCGTACGACCACGCGCGCGTCCGGGGGTCGATCAGCTGGGTCGTCGAGGCGTTGGTCAGCTCGGTGCCCTGCTCGCCGGTCAGCCAGTACGACAGCAGATCGGGAATCAGCAACAGGCGCCGAGCGGCCGCGAGTTGGGCGGAATCCCGGGCCGCGACCAACTGATACAGGGTATTGAAGGGCGCGTACTGCAACCCGGTCGCCGCGTACAACTGTTCGGCGGGCACGGTCGCCCACACCTTCTCAGCGACGCCCTCGGTGCGGGGGTCCCGGTAGTGCACCGGGTTGCCCAGCAGCGCCCCGTCGGCGTCCAGCAGCCCGTAATCCACGGCCCAGCTGTCGATGCCGACCGAGTCGACCTGCCCGGCGGCCCTGAGGCCGTCCAGCACACCCCCGTACAGCGCGAGCACGTCCCAGCGCAGCCCCTCCGGAACGCGCACCGGCCGGTTCACGAACCGGTGCGCCTCGGACAGCTCCAGACTGTCGGGGCCGACGCGGCCGACCATGACACGCCCGCTGGACGCGCCGAGGTCGACCGCGGCGTACGACTTCACGGCGCCGCTCATCGCAGGAACGCGGCCGCGACGCCGGCGTCGACCGGCACGTGCAGGCCGGTGGTGTGGGTCAGCTCCCCGCCGGTCAGCGCGAACACGGCGCCCGCGACATGCTCGGGCAGCACCTCACGCTTGAGGATGGTCCGCTGGGCGTAGAACTCGCCCAGCTTCTCCTCCGGCACCCCGTACACGGCCGCGCGCTGCGCGCCCCAGCCGCCCGCGAAGATCCCGGACCCGCGCACCACACCGTCCGGGTTGACCCCGTTGACGCGGATGCCGTGCTCACCCAGTTCGGCGGCCAGCAGCCGCACCTGATGGGCCTGGTCGGCCTTGGTGGCGGAGTAGGCGATGTTGTTGGGCCCGGCGAAGACGGCGTTCTTGGAGGCGATGTAGACGATGTCGCCCCCCAGTTCCTGCGCGATCATCACCCGGGCCGCCTCGCGCGAGACGAGGAAGGAACCGCGGGCCATGATGTCGTGCTGCAGGTCCCAGTCCTTCGCCGAGGTCTCCAGCAGCGGCTTGGAGATCGAGATGCCGGCGTTGTTGACGACCAGGTCGACCCCGCCGAACGCGAGCACGGCCGCCTTGAACGCCTCCGCGATCTGCTCCTCGGACGTCACGTCGACGGTCACGGCGACGGCCTTGTCCGACCCGCCCAGCTCCTCGGCCACGGTGGCCGCGTTCTCGGCGTTCAGATCGGCGACGACGACACAGGCGCCCTCACCGACCAGCCGCTCGGCGATCGCCCTCCCGATCCCGCTGCCGGCCCCCGTCACCAGCGCCACCCGGGTCGCCAGCGGCTTGGGCTTCGGCATCCGCTGGAGCTTGGCCTCCTCCAGCGCCCAGTACTCGATGCGGAACTTCTCCGACTCCTCGATCGGCGCGTACGTCGACACCGCCTCGGCGCCCCGCATCACGTTGATGGCGTTGACGTAGAACTCACCGGCCACGCGCGCGGTCTGCTTGTCCTTGCCGAACGAGAACATGCCCACCCCCGGCACCAGCACGATCGCCGGGTCCGCGCCCCGCATCGCGGGGGAGTCGGGCAGCGCGTGCCGCTGGTAGTAGGCGGCGTACTCCTCGCGGTACTCGGCGTGCAGCCCCTTGAGGCGGGCGACGGCCTCCTCCAGCGGCGCGGTCGGCGGCAGGTCGAGGACGAGCGGCCGCACCTTCGTCCGAAGGAAGTGGTCCGGGCACGAGGTACCCAGCGCGGCCAGCCGCGGATGCTCGGCCCGCGCGACGAAGTCGAGCACGACGTCCGCGTCGGTGAAGTGCCCGACCTGCGGCTTGTCCCGGGAAGCGATGGCCCGGACGTACGGCGCCAGCGCGGCGGCCCGCTCCCGGCGCTCGTCGTCGGGCAGCGCCTCGTAGCCTTCGATCACCGGCCCGAACGGCTCAGGCTTGCCGCGCTCCGCCAGGAACGCCTCCGCGGTCCGGATGATGTGCAGCGAGTTGCGCTCGCACTCCTCGGACGTCTCTCCCCACGCCGTGATCCCGTGTCCGCCGAGCACGCAGCCGATGGCCTGCGGGTTGGCCTCCTTCACGGCCGCGATGTCCAGGCCCAGCTGGAACCCGGGCCGCCGCCACGGCACCCACACCACACTCTCCCCGAAACACTCCGCGGTCAGCTTCTCCCCGTCGGCGGCGCAGGCCAGCGCGATCCCGGAGTCGGGGTGCAGATGGTCGACGTGCGCGGCCTCGACGAGCCCGTGCATGGCCGTGTCGATGGAGGGAGCGGCACCGCCCTTGCCGTGCAGGCAGTAATCGAACGCGGCGACCATCTCGTCCTCGCGCTCCACGCCCGGATACACCCCTTTGAGTGCCCGCAACCGGTCCAGGCGCAGGACGGCCAGTCCGGCCTCGGTGAGCGTCCCGAGGTCACCACCTGACCCCTTGACCCACATCAACTCGACGTCACCACCGGTCACGGGATCGGTCTCGGTGCCCTTCGCCGAGGCGTTGCCGCCGGCGTAGTTGGTGTTACGGGGATCGGAGCCGAGCCGATGCGAACGGGCCAGCAGAGCGGCGGCTTCGGGGTGGGGTGCCATGAGCGGGTCTCTTCCTTGCTTCGTCGGAACGATGGGAGAACGAGAGGCGGGCGAGTCAGGCGCCCCAGCCGGCCTGGGTGCCACCGACTCGTTCGGCGACGATGCGCTGCTGCCATCCGGAGCGGTGGTAGGCGGCGATCGGGTCGGGGTGGAGGCCCATGTCTTCGCGGAGGTCGGCGAGGAGGGGGCGTACGTCGGTGTTGTAGG
>NZ_JBEXPK010000032.1:0-108751 GCF_040612015.1 Streptomyces sp. NPDC006476
GCAGGGGGGACCCTGTGGGAGAGTAGGACGCCGCCGAACAATTTGTGAGAAAACCCCCGGCCGGGGATACCGGTCCGGGGGTTTTCTGCGTTCCGCTACCGTGGCTCCATGAGCTACAAGATCCGTTCCATCCGTGCCGATGAATGGCCGGCCGCAAAGGCGCTGCGGCTCGTCGCCCTGCAGGACCCGGTGGCGCCCCTCGCCTTTCTGGAGACGTACGACAACGCTCTGGCCCATCCCGACTCCTTCTGGCAGGAGCGAGCCAAGGGGAGCTGTGAAGGAGCCACTGGCGCCCAGCAGATCATCGCCGAAGGGCCGGACGGTGAGTGGGTCGGGACGCTGACCGTGCTCATAGAGGAGGCGGGGGCCACCGACTGGGCCGGATTTCCGGTCGAGCGGAGGCAGGGGCACATCGTGGGGGTGTTCGTCCGGCCCGAGTACCGGGGGATCGGGCTCACCGAAGTGCTCTTCGACGCCGGTCTCGAGTGGGCGTGGGCCCAGGGTGCCGAGCGGGTGCGGCTCATCGTGCATGAGGACAACGGGCGGGCTCAGCGGCTGTATCGGAAGGTCGGGTTCGTGCCGACCGGGGTGACCGTGCCGCTGCCGCAGGCCGGCGGGGAGGCCGAGCTGGAGTTCGCCCTGGAGCGCGAGGCTGGTTGATCAGACCGGGAGTTCGTCGTGGGGCCAGCGGGCGCGGCCCTGTTCGCGGGAGCGGAGCAGGGCCAGGGTCGGCAGGCCGCGGTCCGCGCCGGTGGCGAGCAGCTCGGGGAGCTGGGGGAGCGGGGCCACGGCTGCGACGTCGTCCAGGACGAGCGTGAGTGGTGGGTCGAGGCGACCGGCGGATGACCGTTCGGCCATGCGCCGGCCGCGCTCGACCACGCTGGAGACGAGGGCCGTCAGGAGAGGCATCGCGCCTGGGTTGCTCCTGGGATCCTCGATGGATTCCCCCACTACATAAAGCGTTCCCCCTTCGTCCACGAAGGAATCCAAGGCGATGGCATCGGTTCGGTTGGGTGTGCAGGCCTCTCGGATGTTGACCGTGAAGAGGGAGGACAGTGCTCTCGTCGTCAACTCCTGGGCCATGTCGCGGCGGTCGGGGTGCGCGGTGAGCGCGGCCTCGAGTTCGCCCGCGGAGCCGGGGGAGGCCTTGGGGTTCGTGCGGAGGATGCGGACGGCGTCCTGGATCTGGGTGCCCTGGGACCAGCGGTGGACGTGGCGGATGGTGCGGCCGTCCACGGCGGCGGCGTGCAGGTAGCTGCGGAGGAGCGTTTCCGCCGTGGTGGAGAGGGCCTCGTCCAGTTTGGCCGTGGGGCGGATGGGGGCGAGGAGGGCCGCGGCCCGTGCGGAGGCCGTCTGTCTGTCCTCGCAGCCGGCGGTGGGGGACCAGTGGAGGCGGGCCGGAGTGTCGCAGCGGTGGGTGGGGTCGTAGAGGAGGACCGGGCCCAGTTTCGCGCGGGGGTCCTTGGTGTCCGCCCAGAGGGACGGGTTCGAGGTGACGACGAGGGCGGGGCCCTCCGCGTCCCGTATGGCCTGGGTCGCGGTCGTGTGGCGGCTCGCGGGCGGGGCGTAGTGCACGGCGCCCTCGGCGCGGTCCCAGCCGCCCGCTACCGGTGCGACGGCCGTCTCGAGCTGGATCGGGGCCGCCGGCTGGGGGAGAGCCGGCTCCGTGCGGGGCACCGGCACCTCGTGGACATCGGCCGGTTGGGGCGGTCGTACCTCCGTCGGCTGCTGTGTCGTTCTTTCCAGCGGCTGTGCTGTCGGTTCCGGGGCCGGGGCGGTCGCCGCGGCCGTCGCGCGTTCCACCGCCGCCACTTGCTCCAGGCGGCGTCTGGCGCGGCCCGCGCGCCAGCGGGCCACGGTGCCCATGACGAAGACGGTCAGGACGAAGAGGACCATCAGCTGGCCGATGAACAGCCCCCAGAACAGGCCGTACCCCGACAGCTGGGCCGTCGGGGTGTCCGGCCAGGCGCCGGTGATGTCGTGGGGCCGGCCGATGAGGTGGCGCATGGCGAGCGGGGTGCGGGTGAAGGAGACGCCGTCGGGCCAGGAGCCCTTGGCGAACAGGCCCGCGAGGCCCGTCGCCGTCCACACCATCAGGGTCATGCCGAGGAGGAAGGCGAGTATGCCGACCAGCAGCCCGTCGGGGATGCCGCCCTGGCCCTCCCGTTCGTCCCGTCTCCGAACGTCCGGTCTCACCACGTCCGCCTCCCCGCCGCCGTTACGCCACCGTCGACTCGGACGAGTCGTCGTAGTCGCTCAGGTGCTGCTCCACGAAGGCCGCCGCGCGTTCCTCCGCTTCCAGTTCGGCGGCGCGCAGGGCGTCGTCGGCCAGCTCGAGGTCGGCGGACGACTCGGTCATCGCCCGGTCGGTGAAGACCAGGGGGCGTTCCGTCTCGGTGACCAGGTGTTTGACGACCTGGACGTTGCCGTTGACGTCCCAGACGGCGATGCCCGGGGTGAGCGTCGGGATGATCTCCACCGCCCAGCGGGGCAGGCCGAGGACCCGGCCGGTCGCGCGGGCCTCGTCCGCCTTCTGGGCGTAGATCGTCCGCGTCGACGCCATCTTCAGGATGGCCGCCGCCTCCTTCGCCGCCGCTCCGTCCACCACGTCACTCAGGTGGTGGACCACCGCCACGAAGGACAGACCCAGCCGGCGCCCGAACTTCAGCAGCCGCTGGAACAGCTGCGCCACGAAGGGGCTGTTGATGATGTGCCAGGCTTCCTCGACCAGGAAGATGCGCTTCTTGCGGTCGGGGCGGATCCAGGTGTGCTCGAGCCAGACTCCGACGATCGCCATCAGGATCGGCATGGCGATGGAGTTGCGGTCGATGTGGGAGAGGTCGAAGACGATGAGGGGCGCGTCGAGGTCGATGCCGACGGTGGTCGGGCCGTCGAACATGCCGCGCAGGTCACCGTCGACGAGCCGGTCCAGCACGAGGGCGACGTCCAGGCCCCAGGCCCGTACGTCGTCTATGTCGACGTTCATCGCCTCGGCCGACTCCGGCTCGGGGTGCCGTAGCTGCTCGACGATGTCCGTGAGGACCGGCTGGCGTTCGACGATGGTCTCGTTGACGTAGGCGTGCGCGACCTTGAGGGCGAAGCCGGCGCGTTCGTCCAGGCCGTGGCCCATCGCGACCTCGATGATCGTCCGGAGCAGGGCGAGCTGGCCGGTGGTGGTGATCGCGGGGTCGAGCGGGTTGAGGCGGATGCCCATGTCCAGGGCGGCCGTCGGGTCCAGGCGGATGGGAGTTATCCCCAGCTCCTCCGCGATCAGGTTCCACTCGCCGACCCCGTCCTCGCCCTGTGCGTCCAGGACGACGACCTGGCGGTCGCGGAAGCGCAGCTGGCGCAGGACGTACGTCTTCTCCAGCGCCGACTTGCCGTTGCCGGACTCGCCGAGGACCAGCCAGTGGGGGGCGGGGAGCTGCTGGCCGTAGAGCTGGAAGGGGTCGTAGATGTAGCCCTTACCGGAGTAGACCTCGCGGCCGATGATCACTCCCGAGTCGCCGAGGCCCGGTGCGGCGGTCGGCAGGTAGACCGCCTGGGCCTGGCCGGTCGAGGTGCGCACCGGCAGGCGGGTCGTCTCGACCTTCCCGAAGAGGAAGGACGTGAAGGCGTCGGTGAGGACGGACAGCGGATCCCGCATGCTTGGTCCCTACCTTCGGATGCCGGTGGCGAACGGGAGTGTGTTCACGAAGGCGCGGTGGTGCTCGCGGTCGCACCACTCCAGCTTCAGGTACGACTTTCCGGCCGAGGCCCGGATGGTCCGCTTGTCGCGGGCCAGGGCCTCGGGGGAGCGGGAGGAGACGGTGATGTAGCCGACCAGGTTCACTCCCGCGGCGCCGCTCGCCAGGTCCTCGCCCCGCTGGTCCAGGCGGGTGTGGGCGGCGACGTCACGGGGGTCCACGGTGCGGTTCATCTTGGCGGCGCGGGAGGCCTCGGCTTCGTCGTTGGTCTTCTCGGTCAGCATGCGTTCGATGGCTACCTCGGTGGGCTCAAGATCCATCGTCACTGCGACCGTTCGGATGACGTCCGGGGTGTGGACCAGGAGGGGGGCCAGGAAGTTGACGCCCACCGGGGTCATCGGCCACTCCTTCACCCAGGCGGTGGCATGGCACCAGGGCGCACGCGTGCTCGACTCCCGGGTCTTGGCCTGGAGGTACGTCGGCTCCATGGCGTCCAGCTCGGCCGGCCAGGCGTTGCGCTTGGTCATCGCCTGGATGTGGTCGATCGGGTGGTCGGGGTCGTACATGGAGTGGATGAGGGAGGCGAGCCGGCCCTGGCCGAGGGGCTGGCGGACGCGGATGTCGGCCTCCTGCAGGCGCGAGCAGATGTCGGTGAGCTCGCGGGCCATGACGACCGCGAGGCCCGCGTCCCGGTCCACCTTGCGGCCCGCCTGGGGCCTGGCGGCGCGTGCCATCGCCTGTGCCTCGGCGGCGAGTTCGCGGGTGAAGTGCATGCAGGCGACGAGATAGGCGCGGTGCTGCTCGCTGCTGGTGGACACCATGGACTGCAGCTGGTCGTACGACGACTGCAGCCACGGCAGGGACTTGTCGTCCCCGCGCAGGGCGACGTCCTTGGCGTGGGCGTCGGGGTCGGCGGGGAGGGTGCGGGCGAGCATCTGCAGGCGGGTGACGAAGCCGTCGCCGTTGGCCACGTGCTTGAGGAGGGTGCCGAAGCGGTCGACGAGGGCTTCCTGGTCCTCGGAGTCGCGCAGGCCGACGCCGGGGCCCTCGATCTCGATGGCGGCGGTGACGGTACGGCGGTCCGCGTGCAGGAGTACGGCGATCTCGTCGGGGCCGAAGGGGGCGGCCAGCCAGGTGATGCGGCCGATGCCGGGTGGCGGGCCGATCTCGACCTCACGGCCGTCGAGCCGGGTGCCGGCCTCCATGACTCCGGACCGGTAGAGCGTGCCCTGCTTCAGGGTGCGCTTGTAACTGCGGTTGATCTCGAACCACTTGTAGAAGGTGCGGTGCTTGTACGGCACGTACACCGCTGCCAGGGCGAGCAGCGGGAAGCCCATCAGCAGCACGATGCGCAGGGAGAGGACGGGGATGAGGAGCCCGCACATCATGCCGAGGAACGCGCCCACGATGATCAGCGCGATCTCGCCGGACTCGCGGTTGCGGCCGACGATCGCGTTCGGCCGGGCGCGGCCGATGAGATATGTACGGCGGGGCGTGACCGGATGGGACAGGTGGGACTCGGTCGTCAACGCCCTTCACCTCCCGTGCGGTTGGTACTGCTGTTGCGGGTGTTGCTGGCGTGCGGGGTGTTCACCGGGCTCGCCGAACGGGGTGCGGGTGCGGCGGAGGGGACAGTTCCGCCGCCACCACCGTTCGGGGTGCGGGTGCTGTGGGCTGCGACGCCGCCGGAGACCGGGTTGGCCGGCCGGGCGCCGCCGCCCGAGGACGACTGGCCGCCGCCTCCGTTGTCGTTGGCGCGGGCGCTGTGCGTCTTGATGCCCTGCGCGACCATGGTCGCCGGGGAGCTGATGACCGCGGCGGCCTTGCTCTCGGCGCCCTGCATGATGCGGTTGTTGCGGCCGCTGGCGATCTCGTCGCCGAAGCCGGGGACGAAGCGGTAGATCATCCCGGAGGCGAAGATCGCGAGCAGGATGATGGCGAGGCCGGAGACGACGGCGGCGAGGGAGTCGGGCCCTCCCCCCGAGGCGAGGGCCCCGGCGAGGCCGAGGACGATGACGATCACGGGTTTGACCAGGATGACCGCGATCATGATGCCGGCCCAGCGGCGGACGTGACCCCACAGGTTCTTGTCCACGAGGCCCGCGTAGACCACGACGCCTAGCAGGGCGCCGACGTACAACAGTACGGCCCGCAGATAGAGCTCCAGGTAGAGGACGCCCGCGGCGAGTACGGAGACCAGCGACACGATGATCAGCATGATCGGGCCGCCGCCGATGTCGTTGCCCTTGCTGAGGGCTGCGGAGAACGTGCCGAAGAACGTGTCCGTCTGGTCGCCGGTGCCTTTCGCGATGACGTCGGTGACGGCGTCGGTCGCCGATACGACGGTGTAGAGGATCAGGGGCGTGAACGCCGAGGCCAGGACCGTCAGCCAGAGGAAACCGACCGCCTCCGAGATGGCCGTCGTGAGGGGGACACCTCGGACGGCTCGCTTGGCCACCGCGAGCAGCCAGAGGAGGAGGGTGAGGATTGCGGACGCCGCGAAGACGACTGCGTACTGCTGAAGGAACTTCTGGTTGGTGAAGTCGACGTTCGCGGTCTCCTTGACGGCATCACTGAGTTTGTCGATGGTCCAGGAGGCGGCTTTGGCACAGCCCTGGGCCAGGGAGGCGAGCGGGTCGAGCGTCGAGGTGAGGCTGGGGGTGGTACCGCCGGTGGTGCCCTTGTCGCCGTTGCCGCGCTCGCAGTACTGCTTGGCGGGCCCGACGATGAGGTCGCACTTGTCGTCCGAGGGCGACGGGGAGGGGGCGGCTGCGGCTCGGGTCGCGAACAGTACGGCAGCGGTCTGTACGGCCGTCAGGGCGGCGGTGACCTTGAGAGCGCGGCTACCGGGCATAGGTGAAGCCTCCGTACTCCTCGACGGCCTTGGACATCTCGTCGGCGCTGGACGCCTTGTTGTCACCGGGGACCGGCGCGGGGCCGTCCTTCTGGGAGAAGCTGTCGACCTTCCAATCACCGCCGGACCAGCTCAGCTGGAGCGTCATGGTGAACCAGTCGCTGGTGACCGGGGTGGTCGACTGCTGGCCGGCGGTGCCGTACAACCCGGTGCACCAGACCTCGGCGGTGGCCGTGGTGTCCGAGTAACTCGTGGTCTTGGTGCCGATCGGCACGGTGCGGGAGACGTAGGTGCTGCCCGCGGCCGCGTTGCCGTTTGCGTCGAGGCCGATCTTGCTCAGGAAGTCGCTGGAGTAGGCGCTGTCGAGTTGCTGCTGCAGCGTGGCCTGCTTGGCGGGGACGAAGACCTGCTGGACGATCTCGGTACGCCGGGCCGGCTTGAGGATGTCGGCCGAGACGAGAACCGTCGCATAGTTCGCCGCCGCGCTCTCCGCCCCCTGCTGGTCGTGGGCGAAGCCCGACGGGATGCCTGCTGCTCTCGACCGGACCGGCTTGGTGCCCGTTGCCGTTGTCGATGAGCTGTTCGGCTTCTTCGCGTTGCTGTCGGTCGATGATGAGGAGTCGTCACCGCCGCGGTTCGCGAAGGCGATCGCTGCGATCAGGAGGACCACCACGCCGACCACCGTCACCAGGCCCCGGGACGACGAGCGACCGCCCCGCCGCGCGCCCCCGTACACGTCGCCGCCCGCGTCGGGCAGCCTCGTCCGGGTCTGCCCCTCGTCTCCGAGACTCATGCCGCGTACGCCCTCTCCACCTCGTAGAGATACGACGGTAGCCGTGCTGGTTCCCGCGCGGGCGCGGTGTGGTGACTCGACATCAGGGAAACGCAACCTCAGCCGGTGAGCACGACGGGCGGGTGGGGGAGGAGTTGTCTGCTAGACGGCCATGCCGTACACGATGGTGAAGAGCGTGCCCAGTGAACCGATGATGAAGACGCCGGTGAGGCCGGCGATGATGAGGCCCTTGCCCTGTTCCGCGCTGAAGGTGTCGCGCAGGGCGGTCGCACCGATGCGCTGCTTGGCCGCGCCCCATACCGCGATGCCGAGGCAGAGCAGGATGGCGACGGCCATCACGACCTCGATCATCACCTTCGCCTCGTTGCCCAGGCTGCCGAAGGGGCCCCAGTCCGGAGCGATCCCGCCGATGATGGTGTTGATGTCTCCCTTGTCGGCCGCAAAGAGCATGTAAGTCACCGCCCCTGGTGGGTAGTTCCGGTCGATCCGGTGGTTCCGGTTCCGCGTCCCCTGCCTCGGTGCAGAGGTCAGGCTCATTGTCGCCGACAATGTCGCCGTCGCATGTCGACTTGACGTCATTGGTTGGCGGGTTTCGTACGAATAGCTCGTACGGTAACTCTGTGTATCACGGCAGGTCACGCCGGGCAATGAGGCCTGCGCGGAACCAGTCGTGTGGTTCCGTCGTTGACCCCTTCTATGACCTGCGCCGTTTCTGACGGTCGGTCGGGTGAGTGGTCGTGCCGATGTTCTCCCGGTGAAGGGTAACCCGGCAACGCGAACGGGCCGCGGTGGGAGGCCGCGGCCCGCTCGGTGACGGAGGGTCAGTCGGTCAGCCGGTGAAGGCGGAGACCCCCTCGGGGGTGCCCCAGCCGGTCGGGCCGTCGTAACCCGACTGGGCGGTGCACAGGTAGCTGGTCGAGCAGGAGCCGTTGTTGCCGCTGGTCACGTCGTTCAGCGCCGAGGTGCCGGCCTTCGCGTAGGGGAAGGAGGCGGGGTAGGAGGAGGACGACGGGGTGCCGGCGAGGGCGTAGACGCCCGCGATGATCGGCGAGGAGGCGCTCGTACCGCCGAAGGTGTACCAGCCGGCGGTGACGCCGTAGGAGTCGTACACCGAGACGCCGGTCGCCGGGTCGGCCACCGCGGAGACGTCCGAAATCGTGCGCTTGGAGCAGCCGGTGTCGGTCTGCCAGCTCGGCTTGGCGTCGTAGGAGGAGCAGCCGGAGCCGGTGCCCTCGGTGCTGGAGGTCTTCCAGACGGTCTCGGTCCAGCCGCGGGCGGTGGAGGAGGTCTTCAGGGCGGTGCCGCCGACGGAGGTGACGTAGCGGGAGGCGGCCGGGTACTCGGCGCCGTAGCCGCTGTCGCCGGCGGAGACGGTGATGGCGACACCCGGGTGGTTGAAGTACGAGGAGTCGTACGACGTGTCCGAGGAGGACTCGCTGCCGCCATAGCTGTTGGAGACGTACTTCGCGCCCAGGGTGACGGCCTCGTTCACGGCCTTGCCCAGGTTGGCCATGGTGGCGCTGGTGGCCTCTACCAGGAGGATGTTGCACTTCGGGCAGATGGCGGAGGCCATGTCGAGGTCAAGGGAGATCTCCTCGGACCAGCCGCTGTCACTGGAGGGCAGCGAGGTGGTGGAGCCGGTCTGGCTGACCTTCTTGAAGCAGCCGTTGGCGGTGGTGCAGGCCGACAGGCCGTAGTAGGAGCGGTAGGAGGCGAGGTCCGACTCGGCGTTCGGGTCGTTGTACGCGTCGACGATGGCGATGGTCTCGCCGGAGCCGTTGGAGGCGGCGGCGGAGGTCAGGCCGTACGCGGACTGGAGGTTGCTCGGGCCGTAGCCGGAGGGCGTGGTGGCGTCGGCGGCCTTCGGGGTGACCCCGGTGCGGGCGGCCTGCTGCTTCTGGAAGGCGGTGAGTCCGCCGGTCACGCGGTAGGAGTTACAGGCCAGTTCGCCCTTGTGCTTGGGGGTGGCGCAGGGGGTCGCGGTCCAGGTGACCTTGGCGGGGGCGGTGGCCGCGTCGGCCTGTACGGCGGTGCCGAAGCCCGCGAGCACGAGGGCCGCTGCCGCGGCCGCTGCGGCCCCGATGCGGCGCCAGGCTCTGTGGCCGGCCGGTCTGTTGGGGGGAGTGGAACGCATCGTGCAGCCTCCTGATGTTCCTGAGTGGGGTGGAAACAGGGGCGGTGCGGGTGCGAAACCGCCGGTACGGGTTCCCCGGCGGTGGGGCGGCGGCCCGCCACGACTGTCGCTTGTTGAGTACGTGACAACAAGAGGTGTACGGAATTCTGACTTCCGGATTACTGAAGAAGGTCGGGGACTTTACCCAACGCACAGGAAGGTCAAGGTTGTTGCATGGGAAACGGGTCGCGGCCGGCTGCCGTGACCCGTTCCCCCTGCGTGCCGCCGAGGAGACCCCACGTACTCCTCACTCGGCCGGCTCCCCGTGACCCGTCGGGGAGGTCGTGCGTGCTCCGGTCAGCCGGCCGTGAAGGCGTCCAGGCCCTCTGGGGTGCCCCAGCCGGTCGGGCCGTCGTAGCCCGACTTCGCGGTGCAGAAGTAGCTGGTGGAGCAGGTGCCGTTGTTGCCGCTGGTCACGTCGTTGAGGGCGGAGGTGCCGGCCGCGTTGTACGGGTACTGGGCCGGGTAGTCGCTGGAGCCCGGGGTGCCGGCGAGGGCGTAGACCGAGGCGATGATGGGCGAGGAGGCGCTGGTGCCGCCGTAGGTGTTCCAGCCGGTGCCGTCGGAGCCGTAGGAGTCGTAGACGGAGACACCGGTCGCCGGGTCGGCGACGGCGGACACGTCGGCGATCATCCGCTTGCTGCAACCGGTGTCGGTCTGCCAGCTCGGCTTGGCGTCGTAGGAGGAGCAGCCGGAGCCGGTGCCCTCCGTGCTGCTGGTCTTCCACACGGTCTCTGTCCAGCCGCGGCTGTTGGAGGAGGTCTTCAGGGCGGTGCCGCCGACGGCCGTCACGTACCGGGAGGCGGCCGGGTACTCGGCGCCGTAGCCCTCGTCGCCGGCGCTCGCGGTGATGGCGACGCCCGGGTGCTTGTAGTACGAGGAGTCGTAGGTGGTGTCCGAGGAGGACTCGGAGCCGCCGTAGGAGTTGGAGACGAACTTGGCGCCCAGCTTGACCGCCTCGTTCACCGCCGTGCCCAGGTTGGCGTCGCTCGCGGACTTCGCCTCGACGAGCAGGATGTTGCAGTTCGGGCAGACGGCGCTGACCATGTCGAGGTCGAGGGACTCCTCACCGGCCCAGCCGCTGTCGGCCGAGGGCAGGGAGGTCGTGGAGCCGGTCTGACTGACCTTGCTGAAGCAGCCGTTGTCGGTCGTGCAGTCGGGCAGGCCGTAGTACGAGCGGTAAGTGGCCAGGTCCGCCTCGGCGTTGGGGTCGTCGTAGGCGTCGACGATGGCGACGGTCTCACCGGAGCCGCCCGAGGAAGCCGCGTCCGTCAGGCCGTAGGCCGACTGGAGGTCGCTCGGGCCGTAGCCGGTCGGGTCGTCCGAGGCGGCGTTCGGCTTCACGGTCTTCGGGGCGATGCCCTTCAGCGCGGCCTGCTTCTCCATGAAGGCGGTGGTGCCGCCGGTGACCCGGAGGGCGTCGCAGGAGGCGTAGCCCTTCTTCGGGTGCGCGGCGCAGGCGTTCTCGTAGCGCACATGGGCCTTGGCCACCTGCGCGGCGATCGTCCTGGCGCTCACCTTGTGGGTGCCGTCGGTCGCCGCATCCGCGTGGGCCGCGCTGCCGAGACCGGCGAGCACGAGGGCGGCGGTGGCCGCGGCCGCAGAGCCGATGCGGCGCCATCTGCCGCGTATGTGGGGGGAGTTGGGGGTGGACGTACGCAACGTACAGCCTCCTGGGAGTGGTGGACAGAGGCCTGCGGGTGGGGGGTCCACCGGTGTGGTTGCCGGTGGGGGCGGCGGCCCGCGACGACGATGGCTTGTTGAGTACGCGACAAACAAGACAGTTTCGGAATCCTGACTTCCGCGTTACCGAAGGGATGGGCGGGCTTACTGCGGGATGGGCGGGGGATGGGCGTGAGCTGGCGGGGGCTTGACCATCGCCACAGGAGGTCCACAGATGGACGCGCGTTGAGTAGGGCGAGCCTGCTGTTACGGTGGCCCGATGGCATCGGTGAAGCAGTTCCAAGTCACCTTCGACTGCGCGGATCCTGAGCGCGTCGCTCGTTTCTGGTGCGAGGTGTTGGGGTACGTCGTACCGCCCCCGCCGAAGGGGTTCGCCAGCTGGGAGGAGTTCGACCGCTCGCTGCCGTCCGAGCGGCAGGGCTCGGCGTTCGCCTGTGTCGATCCGACCGGTGTGGGCCCGCGCCTGTTCTTCCAGCGCGTTCCCGAGGACAAGGTCGTCAAGAACCGGGTCCATCTGGACGTGCGGGTGGGGACCGGACTCGTGGGCGAGGAGCGTCTCGCCGCGCTCGAAGCCGAGCGCGCGCGACTGGAGGCCCTCGGCGCGGTGTGCGTGCTGGTGCAGCGTGCTGACGGCTTCAACGAGTCGTGCATCACGATGCAGGACATCGAGGGCAACGAGTTCTGCCTCGACTGAGCTCGTCACCCCGGGGGGCTGCCCGCTCGGTCGCCATGTCGCTGAGCGCGTCGACGAGGGCCTTGTCGCCGCAGTCGTAGTGGCAGACAAGCGTACGGACGCGTTCCGAGCTGACACCGGCACGTCCCGCCTCGACATTGCTGATCTGGTTCTGCTGCACGCCGAGCAGGCGGCTGGCCTGCGTGGAGGTGAGGCCGGCACGTTCGCGGAGCTTGCGTAGTTCCCGCCCTGTCCCCAGAAACGCACCGCCCGACGGGACGGCAAGCCGCACGATCCACGCGCGCCGGGAATCGCCCGGGCCACCCTGCGTGCGCTGCTCACCGCCCACGAGCTCGCCGAACTCGCGCCGGCCGCCGAGCTGTTGGCCGGTGAACTGCTCGCCAACGCCCGCCGGCACACCCAGGGGCCGTACGCCCTGCGGGTGCGGCCCATGGAGTCGGGGCGGCTGTGGGTCGCCGTGTGGGACAGCGAACCGCGGGTTCCGGCCGGGTTTCGGGACGGGGAACCGTACGGCCCACCGCCGGTGGACGCCGAGCGCGGGCGGGGGCTGCAGATCGTGCGGGCCTGCGCGGACGTCGTCGGGGTATCCGTGCTGCGGGAGCTCGGCGCGTCCAAGGGCGCAAAGCTCCTGTGGGTCGAGTGCCCGGCCAAGTGACTCAGAGTGACGCGGAGGCGAGCGGGAAGTGGGCGCAGTACGGTGGTCGGGACGCCGTAGAGGTGGTGGACGAAGGAGGCGGTCCATGTTCACGGAGATATCTCAGTGAACGGCAGACGGTTTTCTCACCTTCGTCGGACACAGTGGGTGCCGATGAAGCGCACCTCTCGGATCAGCAGGCGTATCGCCAGTCCCTTGTGCGCGGCCGTCGTCCTGGCCGTGCCGGCTCTCACCTCCGCGTCCCTCGCCAACGCCGACGACGGGCCCGGACCGCTCGGCGTGACCGTGGCCGCCGCGGCGACCTCGCAGTCCGTGCGGGTCGGTCCGCTGTTCCCGGCCGACCGAAGATCCACTCTCATAGGCGGGCACCACTGCACCGCCTCCGTCGTCCACAGTCCCAACCGCAACCTCATCGTCACCGCGGCGCACTGTCTGGACAGCGACCAGGACTTCGTTTTCGTCCCCGGATACCGGGACGGCAAGGCGCCCTACGGGGTGTGGACCGTGCACCGGACGTTCCTGCCGGACGGGTGGCGCAAGGAGCAGGACGAGGACAGCGACGTCGCGTTCGGGATCACCGGCGATCAGCACGGCAAGGGCGTCGAGGACGCCGTCGGCGGGAACCGGTTCGCGACCGGGACGGCCACCGGGGCCACCGCGGTGACCGTCTTCGGGTATCCCAGCTCCCAGGAGGTGCCGGTCAGCTGCACCAACCGGCCGACCGCGCACAGCCGCACCCAGCAGCGGATCGACTGTCCCAGTCTGAGCGGGGGGACCAGCGGGAGTCCCTGGGTGAACGGCGACGGGCAGGTCGTCGGCGTGCTCGGCGGCCACGAGGAGGGCGGCGACACCGACGACATCTCCTACAGCGTGGTGCTGGGAGCCGAGGCCGCCGAGTTGTACAAGGACGCTGCCGCCGATCCGTGATCCGTCATCCGAGGGGGTGGCGGGCGTCTGACGTCTGACAATGGCCGAGTGTGATCATTCCGAAACACAGGCACCGCCCCTAGACTGACCCCTCGACGGATTCCTGGGCGGACTCCCGGGCGGCGAGGGGCGGGTGACGGTGCGTAAGGCATGGATCATCGCGTCCGTGGCTGTCGGCTCCGCCATGGCCTTCGTCATGCTGCTCGTCGTCGGGGTGTACGTCGTCGCCGGGAACCTCGTCAACGGCGTGGTGGGCGGCACCAAGGCGCTGGCCAAGGGGGCCGTACCGGCCGCGTACTCCGCCATCGTGCAGAAGTGGGGCAATCTCTGCCCCGCCCTCAACCCGGCTCTGCTCGCCGCCCAGCTCTATCAGGAGAGCGGGTTCAACCCGCGGGCCCGGAGCGCCGCGGCGGCCGAGGGGATAGCTCAGTTCATCCCGGGGACCTGGGCCACGCACGGGATCGACGGAAACGGCGACGGCGTCAAGGACGTCTGGGATCCGCAGGACGCGATCCCGTCCGCCGCGTCGTACGACTGCCAACTCGCCTCGTACGTGAAGGACGTACCCGGGAATCTGACTGAAAACATGCTCGCCTCGTACAACGCCGGGGCCTACGCGGTGATCAAGTTCGGGGGTGTCCCCCCGTACAAGGAGACCCAGAACTACGTCAAGACCATCACCACGTTGGAGGAGAGCTTCGCCGCGCCCGCGTCGCGGGTGGACCCGAGCCAGCAGGCCGCCGGGGCCATCTACTACGCGCAGAAGAAGCTCGGCACGCCCTATCTGTGGGGCGGCAACGGAACTGCCGCCGACAACGGGCGTTTTGACTGCTCGGGGCTGACGAAGGCCGCGTACGAGAGCGTCGGCATCACGCTGCCGCGCGTGGCCAACGACCAGTACAACGCGGGTCCGCACCCCCAGCGGGACGAACTGCTCCCCGGGGACCTGGTGTTCTTCTCGACCGATCCGACGGACTCCCGGGCCATTCACCATGTCGGTATTTATGTGGGTGGCGGGTACATGATCGACGCGCCGCGCACCGGCGCCGTCATCCGGTTCGATCCGATCGACACCTCCGAGTACTTCGGGGCGACCCGGGTCACGGAAGATGGCGCGAAAGCACTGCCCACCACGGTGTGAGCCGTCTGTGAACCCACCCCCTGAGCTGCGGCGATGAGTCTCTCTTCGATAACGTCTGCGTGATCATTCGGTGGAGTGTGGAACGTATTAACCGGGAGCGTGCGTTCCTGTTCCCGTAGCAAGCAGACGACGAAGGGGCCGCAGCACGATGGCTGGACTCGCAGACACCGGGTCGAACCCCGACGTCGACCTGCTCTATGACATCAACGGCCTGGCCAAGGACGCTCCGCACTGGTTCGACCGGGTCGTGGAGTTCGTCGGGGAGTACGGGCTGCTGGTGGCCATGGTGCTGCTGGTGGTGTGGTGCTGGTGGTCGGTGCGCAGGAAGGGCGGTGAGGAGGCGGCCTCCTCCGTGGCCGCGCTGGTGTGGACGCCGCTCGCCGCCGCGATCGCCGTGCTGGTGAACGTGCCCATACGGGGTTTCGTCGAACGGCCCCGGCCCTTCCTCGTCCACCAGGGGCTGGACGTCCTCGTGTCGGGCAAGACCGACTACTCCTTCGTCAGCGACCACGCGACCATCACCATGGCCATGGGCGTGGGACTCTTCGTCGCCAACCGGAGGTTCGGGCTCGTCGGTATCGGGCTCGCGCTGCTCGAGGGCTTCTGCCGGGTCTACATGGGCGTGCACTACCCGACCGACGTGGTGGGCGGCTTCGCGCTCGGCACGGCCGTCGCCCTGCTGCTGTCCCCGCTCGCCATGGCCCTGCTCACCCCGGTGCTGAAGGCCGTCGAGACCTCCGCGTGGGGCGCCTGGTTCGTCCGGGCGCGGGGACGCTCGGCCCTCGGCGAGGGCACGATGATCCCCGGCGCCCGCAAGGACGTCGAGTCCGAGGAACGGGACCTCGCGGCCTAGAGCAGGCCTGGAGCAGGCCCACAGCCGGTTACAGCGCCTGGGGGTAGGTGAAGAAGCGGTTCGGGTCGTACTGCTTCTTCACCGTCGTCAGCCTCGCCGCCGCGTCGCCGTAGTAGGCCTTGCGCCAGTTCGTCAGGGTCGGGTCGGTGTAGTTCTGGTAGGCCGCGCCGGAGGCGTACGGCTTCATCGCGTCGTGGGTCTTCGTCAGCCAGGACTGGGCGGCCGTGCCCGTCGTCCCCGCGCGCCAGGACGCTATGTACTGGGCGAGCATCCGGGAGCGGCGGTGGACGAAGGCCGTCGCGGTGGGGGAGACGCGGTTGACCGCGCCGCCGAGAGCGGTGAGGGCGATGCTGCCGGCGCCGCCCTGGACAGACTTGATGTGCGCCAGCATCGTCTGGATGCCGGCCGTCGAGATCGAGCGGTCGAAGAAGTCCGAGCGGGCCGCGTAGGTCTCCCGGCCGAGCGCGCCCTGCGGGCTGCGGCCCGGGGTGGAGCCGGGCAGATGGCACTGGGCGGCGGTGGGGAAGGAGGAGCAGCCGGCGTACGCCTCCATCGCGCCCTCGTAGGTGTGCCTCTTCAGCGTGACGCTGCGGGCGGGGGCGCCGACCTTCGAGGCCAGGCGGTCCAGCGCGTTCTGGAGTTCGCCGTAGGTGCCGAGCGAGAACGCGGCGACGGACACGGTCGGCGAGCCGCCGTTCTCCAGATGGCAGGAGGACCAGATCTCGTCGGGCTGGTCGGGGCCCCACTCCTGCCAGGCCTTCACCACGGCCGCCGCCTTCGCCCACGGCCAGGTGACGTACGCCGACACGGCCTGCGGCGCCGGGTGGGTCCTGAAGTGCAGTTCCGTCACGACGCCGAAGTTGCCGTTGCCCGCGCCGCGCAGGGCCCAGAAGAGGTCCTTGTTGGTCGTCGCGTTGGCGGTGAGCTGCTTGCCGTCCGCCGTGATCAGGGTGGCCTCGGTGAGGCTGTCGCAGGTCAGGCCGTAGGCCCGGGAGACCACGCCGTGGCCGCCGCCGAGCACCAGACCGGAGACGCCGACCGTGGGGCAGGAGCCCGCCGGTATCGTCACGCCCTTCGCCGTCAGGGCGCGGTAGACGTCGATCAGCTTGGAGCCGGCGCCCACGACGGCCTGTCCACCGCCGACCCGTATGCGGTTCAGCTCGGAGACATCGAGGATCAGCTTGCCGTTCCCCGAGGACCAGCCGGCGTAGGAGTGGCCGCCGTTGCGGATGGCGACCTGGATTCCGTGGGCGCGGGCGTACGTCAGGGTCGTACGGATGTCGTCGGCGTGGGCGACGTAGGCGACCGCGGCCGGCTTCAGACCGTCGAAGCGGGTGTTGTACAGCTGGTGGGCCGTGGCCCACTTGGCGTCGCCCGGGCGGATGAGGGTGCCGTCCAAGTCTCGGGCGAGAGCCGTCCAGTTCGCGGCGGCGGCCTGGGCCGACGTCGACCGGAGGGACGTACCGGAGGAGGACGAGGAGCTGGTGTCCGCGTCGGCGGAGCCGCCCTTGCAGGCGGTCGTGGCGACCGCCGCGATCGCGGCCGCGCCGCCGATGAACGTACGCCGTTCCATGCTGTGCCTCCCGATGGCTCTCGGGGTACGAGACGGCGCGCCGATCTCGTGGGTTCCAGGAGAACTGTCACTCCTGTGTCACCGTGAGGCCGGAACCTACACGTGCCCTCCCCGTGAGCATTCCGTGACCTAACCACAAAGTCTGCAGGGGTTCACCTCCCGTTCATTTGCGCCCATTGGCGCCTTCACCTGATCTGCCTAATTTCAGCCTTACGAGATGCGGCCGCATCGCTACAGACGCGTCCGCATCAACCGAAACTTCGCAACTCCGCACGCCGCCGATTCAGGACGGCGGCTCCTGGAAGGATCTCTTTCAAGTGAAGCTTCAGCGCATGAACCGGCGGGCCCTCGCTCTCGGTGCTCTCGCCGCCTCCGGCGCCCTGGTCCTCACGGCGTGCGGCTCGGACGACACCAGCAACAACAGCGGCGGCGGCAGCAGCGCTTCGGCCTCGACCCAGGCCGGTTCCGTCAAGTGTGACAACGCCAAGGGGCAGCTCCTGGCCGACGGCTCGTCCGCGCAGAAGAACGCGATCGACGCCTGGGTGGCCAACTTCTCCAAGGCCTGTGGCGTCCAGATCAACTACAAGGGCGGCGGCTCCGGCGCGGGTGTCACCTCCTTCACCCAGGGGCAGATCGCCTTCGCCGGTTCGGACTCGGCGCTGAAGCCCGAAGAGGTCACCGCCTCCAAGAAGGTCTGCACCGGCGGCCAGGGCATCGACCTCCCGATGGTCGGCGGCCCGATCGCGGTCGGCTACAACCTCTCCGGCGTGGACAACCTGGTCCTCGACGCTCCCACCCTGGCGAAGATCTTCGACAGCAAGATCACCAAGTGGAACGACCCGGCGATCAAGAAGCTGAACCCCTCCGCCAAGCTGCCCGACCTCAAGATCCAGGCGTTCCACCGCTCGGACGAGTCCGGCACCACGGACAACTTCACCAAGTACCTGAAGGCCGCCGCCCCGAGCGACTGGACGTACTCCGGTGGCAAGGCCTGGCAGGCCAAGGGTGGCCAGGCCGCCGCGCAGTCCTCCGGTGTCGCCGCCCAGGTCAAGCAGACCAACGGTTCCATCGGTTACTTCGAGCTGTCCTACGTGGCCGAGGGCGTCAACGCCGTCAGCATCAACACGGGTGCCAGCGCGCCGGTCGCCCCGAGCAGCGACTCCGCCTCCAAGGCCATCGCCGACGCCAAGGTCATCGGCACGGGCCAGGACCTCGCGCTGCAGCTGAACTACAACACCAAGGCAGACGGCGCGTACCCGATTACGCTGGTTACGTACGAGATCGTGTGCGACAAGGGCAACAAGGCGGACACCCTACCGGCCACCAAGGCGTTCCTGGGGTACATCGCCTCCGAGGACGGCCAGGGCGTTCTCTCCGGCCTGAAGTACGCGCCCATCCCGGCCGACATCATCGCCAAGGTCCGCACCACTGTCGCTGGCCTGAGCTGATCTGAGTGTGTGGGCCGGTCCCGGCCCCTGATCCCGGGACCGGCCCACACCGTCCGGTGCACCGCCGCCATGAGCCGTACGTCACGTACGGCTTCGCAGAGCCGTACCTCGTGTGCGGCTCCGCAGACCGGAGAACCCGATGGACACGACACAGATAACTGACGCACCCCCTCCCACGCCCCAGCCCACGCCGGCCGAGCAGAAGCGCAACGCCCGCGGCGCCACCCGACCCGGAGACCGGATCTTCCTCGGTCTCTCCCGTGGGTCGGGCATCCTGCTGTTGGTGATCATGGCCGCGATCGCGGTCTTCCTCACCTACCGAGCCTCCCTCGCGCTCAGCAAGAACCACGGCAACTTCCTGACCACCTTCGAGTGGAACACCAACGTCACGCCGCCCAGCTTCGGCATCGCCGTCCTGGCGTACGGCACGGTGATCTCCTCGATCATCGCCATGGTCCTCGCGGTCCCAGTCGCGGTGGCCATCGCGCTGTTCCTCACGCACTACGCGCCGCGCCGGCTGGCCGGTCCCATCGCGTACGTCGTCGACCTGCTCGCCGCGGTGCCGTCCATCGTCTACGGCCTGTGGGGCGCGCTGATCCTCGTACCGCACATGAACGGCCTCTTCGGCTGGCTCAACGACTTCTTCGGCTGGACCGGGGTCTTCTCCTGGGACCAGGGCGCCCCGCGCTCCCTGCTGACCGTGGGCATCCTGCTCGCGGTCATGATCCTGCCGATCATCACCAACGTCAGCCGCGAGGTCTTCCGCCAGGTCCCGCAGATGCACGAGGAGGCGGCCCTGGCCCTCGGCGCCACGCGCTGGGAGGTCATCCGCATGGCCGTCCTGCCGTTCGGCCGCTCCGGTGTGATCTCCGCGTCGATGCTCGGCCTCGGCCGCGCGCTCGGCGAGACGATGGCCGTCGCCACCGTCCTCTCCCCGGACTTCCTGATCCACGGCAGCCTGCTCAACCCGGGCGGCGGCACCTTCGCCCAGAACATCGCCAGCAAGTTCAGCGAGGCCACCGAGTTCGGCCGTGACGCCCTCATCGCCTCCGGTCTGGTCCTGTTCGTCATCACCCTGTTGGTCAACGGCGCGGCTCGCATGATCATCGCCCGCCGCAAGGAGTACTCGGGGGCCAACGCATGAGCAACGCCGCCATCGCCGAGAAGCGCCCCAGCACCCTGCGCGGCGCCAGTCTGCCGAAGTGGTCGCCCTGGGCGATCGCCGCCGGTTCCGTGGCCGTCGCCGTTGCCATCGGGGCGGGCGCCGGGCTCACCAAGGTGCAGTGGGGTCTGATCGCCGGTCTGCTCTTCCTGATCGCCACCTACGTCATCGCCGCCACCGTCGAGGGCCGCCGCCAGGCCAAGGACCGTATCGCCACCGGTCTGGTCTGGGTCGCCTTCCTCGTCGCCCTCGTGCCGCTCGTCTCCCTGGTCTGGGTGACCGTCGTACGCGGTGTGAAGGTCCTCGACGTCTACTTCCTGACCCACTCGATGGGCCTCGTCGCCGACTCCCAGCCGGGCGGTGGCATCTACCACGCCATCATCGGCAGCCTGGAGCAGGTCGGTCTCGCCACCATCATCGCGGCGCCGATCGGCGTCCTGACCGCCATCTACCTGGTGGAGTACGGCCGTGGCCGGCTCGCCCAGGCGGTCACCTTCTTCGTCGACGTCATGACGGGTGTCCCGTCGATCGTCGCGGGTCTGTTCATCCTCTCCCTGATGCTGATCTTCGACATGGAGCCGTTCGGCTTCGCCGGCTCGCTCGCCCTGGCCATCCTGATGATGCCGGTGGTCGTGCGCTCCACCGAGGAGATGCTCAAGCTCGTCCCGAACGAGCTGCGGGAGGCATCCCTGGCGCTGGGTGTCCCGAAGTGGCGCACCATCCTGAAGGTGGTCCTGCCGACCTCCATCGGCGGCATCACGACCGGCATCATGCTGGCCGTCGCCCGTATCACCGGTGAGACCGCCCCTGTGCTGCTGTTGGTGTTCGGAAACCGGTTCATCAACAACAACCCCTTCTCGGGGCCGCAGCAGTCGCTGCCGCTGTACATCTACCAGCAGTACGCCGCGGGCAACGACTACGCCTACAACCGGGCCTGGGCGGCTTCGCTCGCCCTGATCGCCTTCGTGATGATCCTCAACCTGGTGGCCCGGGCCATTGCCCGCTGGAAGGCCCCGAAGACCGGTCGCTGACGCGGCCATCGGCGACCGATCAAGACTTTCTGGAAGTGACGTAATCATGGCCAAGCGAATCGACGTAAGCGGACTGACCGCCTACTACGGCTCCCACAAGGCGATCGAGGACATCTCGATGACCGTCGAGCCGCGCACGGTGACGGCCTTCATCGGCCCGTCCGGCTGCGGCAAGTCGACGTTCCTGCGCACGCTGAACCGGATGCACGAGGTCACCTCGGGCGGCCGGGTCGAGGGCAAGGTGCTGCTGGACGACGAGGACCTCTACGGCCCCGGGGTGGACCCGGTGTCCGTGCGGCGCGAGATCGGCATGGTGTTCCAGCGGCCGAACCCCTTCCCCACCATGTCGATCTTCGACAACGTGGCGGCGGGGCTGCGGCTGAACGGCAACGTCAAGAAGAGCGAGCTCGGTGACGTCGTCGAGAAGTCGCTCAAGGGCGCGAACCTCTGGAACGAGGTCAAGGACCGTCTGAACAAGCCGGGTTCGGGCCTGTCCGGTGGTCAGCAGCAGCGTCTGTGCATCGCCCGCGCGATCGCGGTCGAGCCGAAGGTGCTGCTGATGGACGAGCCCTGCTCCGCCCTCGACCCGATCTCCACCCTCGCCATCGAGGACCTGATCGGTGAGCTGAAGGAGCGCTTCACGATCGTCATCGTGACGCACAACATGCAGCAGGCGGCGCGTGTCTCGGACCGTACGGCGTTCTTCAACCTCGCGGCGGTCGGGCAGCCCGGCAAGCTGATCGAGATCGACGACACGGAGCGGATCTTCTCCAACCCGTCGGTCCAGGCGACGGAGGACTACATCTCCGGCCGCTTCGGCTGATCCCGAAGACCCCTCGCGGTGCTGCATGGCGGTGCCACCGCGAGGTCGATGAAGGGCCCGCCCCTGGCTCCCGGGGGCGGGCCCGTCGTTCACACGGAGCCCGCGGCGCGGCCGAGGCGACCGGGGCCGAGACGGCGGCGACCGGAACCCGGGTTCCGCCGAGGCGGCCGGAACGGGGTTCCGCGATGGCGGCCGCCCGGGCGGGCGACCGCGGTGAGGCCGGGATGTCGCGGGGGCGGGTGAGGCGACCGGGGTCAGGGCGGCTGCGGGGGCTGAGGCGGCGGCGTCGGGGCCCGGGTTCCGTCATGGCGGTCGGCACGGGGTTCCGTGATGGCGGTCGCCCGGGCGGGCGACCGCGGTGAGGCCGGGGTGTCGCGGGGGCGGGTGAGGCGACCGGGGTCAGGGCGGCTGCGGGGGCTGAGGCGGCGGCGTCGGGGCCCGGGTTCCGTCATGGCGGTCGGCACGGGGTTCCGTGATGGCGGCCGCCGGGCGGGCCGCCGCAGTGAGGCCGGGGTGGCGGCTCGAAGGCGAGGGCTTCGGCCTGGTCTGCGTTGCCGGGAGCCGGGCGTCGCGTTCGGCGTTCGCTGGTGCCGGGCGGGTCGCGACAGGTCCTAGAGGAACGCCAGGTTCACCAGGCCGTAGGAGCCTGCCGCCACCATGGCCGCCGCCGGCATGGTGATGAACCAGCCCAGGACGATGTTCTTGGCGACGCCCCAGCGGACCGCGTTCACGCGCTTCGTCGCGCCGACGCCCATGATGGCCGAGGTGATGACGTGGGTCGTGGAGACCGGGGCCTTGAAGAGGTACGCGGTGGAGAACATGATCGCGGCGCCGGTGGTCTCCGCGGCGAAGCCCTGCGGCGGGTCCAGTTCGATGATCTTGCGGCCGAGGGTGCGCATGATGCGCCAGCCGCCCGCGTAGGTGCCCAGGGAGAGCATGACGGCGCAGACCAGCTTCACCCAGACCGGGATCGGGTCGCCGTAGGTCGCGTGGCCGGAAATCACCAGTGCCATGACGACGACGCCCATCGTCTTCTGGGCGTCCTGGAGGCCGTGGCCGAGGGCCATGCCGGCGGCCGACACGGTCTGCGCTATGCGGAAGCCGCGCTTGGTCTTGTGCGGGTTGGTCTTGCGGAAGATCCACAGGATCGCCAGCATCACCAGGTAGCCGACGACCAGGCCGACGACCGGGGACAGGAACATCGGGATGACGACCTTGTCCAGGACCCCGGACCAGTGGACCGTCGTACCGCCCGCGATCGCGGCGCCCACCAGGCCGCCGAAGAGGGCGTGGGAGGAGGAGGACGGCAGGCCGTAGTACCAGGTGATCAGGTTCCAGACGATCGCGCCGACCAGGGCAGAGAAGAGGATGGCCATCCCCTGGGAGCCCGACGGCGTGGCGATCAGGCCCTCGCTGACGGTCTTGGCGACCCCCGAGCCGAGGAAGGCACCTGCGAGGTTCATCACGGCGGCCATGGCGAGGGCCGCCCGGGGCGTCAGTGCCCGGGTCGAGACGGAGGTGGCGATCGCGTTCGCGGAGTCGTGGAAGCCGTTGGTGTACGTGAAGAAGAGCGCGACCGCGATGGTCACGACCAGGGCGAAGGTGTCCATCGACGCCTCAGGACTCCTTGACGGCGATGGTCTCCACCGTGTTCGCCACGTGCTCGAACGCGTCCGCCGCTTCCTCCAGGACGTCCACGATCTGCTTGAGTTTCAGCACCTCTATCGCGTCGTACTTGCCGTTGAAGAGGTGGGCCAGCAGCTTCCGGTGGATCTGGTCGGCCTGGTTCTCCAGGCGGTTGACCTCGATCCAGTACTCGGTGAGGTTGTCCATCGTGCGCAGGTTGGGCATGGCCTCGGCGGTGAGTTCGGCCGCCCGCGCCAGCACCTCGATCTGCTGCTCGACTCCCTTCGGCAGTTCCTCGACGTTGTAGAGGACGACCAGGTCGACGGCCTCCTCCATGAAGTCCATGATGTCGTCGAGGGACGATGCGAGGGAGTAGATGTCCTCGCGGTCGAAGGGCGTGATGAACGAGGAGTTCAGCTGGTGGAAGATCGCGTGAGTGGCGTCGTCACCTGCGTGTTCCGCGGCCCGCATACGCTCTGCGATCTCGGCCCGGGCGGAGGCGTCCGCCCCGAGCAGTTCCATCAGGAGCTTCGAGCCCGTGACGATGTTGTCCGCGGATGCGGCGAACATGTCGTAGAAGCTCGTCTCCCTGGGGGTCAGACGAAAGCGCACAAGGGGTCCTCGGGGTGCATCGGTTTCGGTCAGGCTGATGCTAGGTGCATCATCCGGCCACGGCTAATGGGCCGCCCACCAGTGTCGCCCATCGGGCAGAGTGATCCGCACGGGGGCGTACCAAGGGCCCTATACCCAGCAAAGTTCGGTACCATATACCCACCTGGGGTATATGTCCGCACGTCTCACGGGAGGACGCGATGACGACCACCGAGGCCGGCGCGACGGCGCCCTCCGTCAGCGCGGAAGACAAAACCGCACAGAACACCACACACGGGTACCACAAGCAGAAGGACGAGCACCTCAAGCGGCTGCGCCGGATCGAGGGCCAGATCCGCGGTCTGCAGCGGATGGTCGACGAGGACGTCTACTGCATCGACATACTCACCCAGGTCTCGGCGTCCACCAAGGCCCTGCAGTCCTTCGCGCTGCAGCTGCTGGAGGAGCATCTGCGGCACTGCGTCGCCGACGCGGCCCTCAGGGGCGGGGACGAGATCGACGCCAAGGTCGACGAGGCCACCAAGGCCATCGCCCGTCTACTGCGCACCTGAGCGCGGGGCGCCGGAGACGTCCTCGCGTTCCTCGGCCACCTTCAGGACCTGGTCGATGCTCTCCAGGCTGAGCCGGTCCCCGCCCGCGGCCGAGGCCGCGATGATCAGCTCTCCGCACAGCTCGATCTCGGCGAGGGCCACGTGGTCCTGAACTGCCGTACCGCCGACCGGAGCCACGTGCATCACCTCATCTCTGCCGTCACCGACTTCCTAGAGTAGGGAGCGGCCTACACACAGCGCATGGCACGTAAGGGCTAGTTCTCGCCGCCCGCCCTCCTTCGCGGGGAGGACACCGCTACTCCTGGATCTTCCCGGCGTAGATGTCCTTCGACGCCGGCAGGCGTACGGCGGCGGGGGCCCCGAAGTCGTACAGCAGCGTCGTCGAGGCGACCGCGACGGGCTTGTCGTGCCGTGATCCGGCGAAGCTGAAGCGGTGCCGGATCTTGCGGATGCGGCCCTGGTCGTCGAAGTAGACGTCGAACGGCACGTCGGCGCTGGCGAACCCTTTCGCCGCCGCGGCGAGGGACTCCCGGGCGTCCCTGGCGGCCCCCCGCGCGGCGAGCGCGAGGTCGGCGGTGCCGCGGTAGTGCCGTACCTCGGTCCCCGCGAGCTCGGTCCTGCCGAGGTAGGTCGCCGTGCGGGCGCCGCGCAGCAACTCGGCGGCGGCGAACGGGTCGGTCGCGCCGCCGGTCACCAGGTTGCCGTCGGACAGGGTGGCCGTCTCGACGCGCACCCATTTGTCGGCGGGCACCCCGGCGCCGCGGTTCTTCATGAACAGGGCGCCGGGCGCGAGGAGTTCGGTGATCGGACGGTGCTCGTCGGCGCCGGTCGGGTCCTGCGGCAGGCGGACCGTCAGCCGGCCGAGCCGACCCCGGAAGTCGTACACGCCGTGGCCGCGGATGGTGACGCGGGTGCCGCCCGCGGCCATCTCCATCGAGGTCGTGGCCCTGGACGTGCCTGCGGCCACCAGGGTGTCGGCGGCCCGGTGCAGCAGCGGGACGGCGTCGGCGGCGCGGGAGTCCTCGGTGACGGCGCCGGGGCCGGAGCAGCCGGCGGCCCAGAGACAGACCGCGATGCCCGCGGCGATCGCCCCGCCCGCCCCGCCCGCCCTGCGCTGCCGCTTTGCCATCGCCGCCCACCCCAGCCGGTGCGTGAGTCCCGTGCCCCTGTCGTTCCGCTTAACGACGGGTGGGTGGGGCCGTCACGCGGCACACCCCCACCGCCGCCGGAGGCGGCTGATTGCTGCGGCACTCGGGGTGGGTAACGTTGTCGGCGTGGCGCAGGAGGAACATCGCACGACAACGGTCGAAGAGGGCCGTTTCTGTTTTGCCCGGTGCAGTTGCGGCTGGCGCGGTCCGGCGCGAAGAGCCCGCAGCCAGGCCCGCACGGACGCCGAGGGGCATGTGACGCTCGTGCGGGACTGACCCCAACGACGTTCAGAGCGGCAGGAGTTCGTCGATCAGGGTGCGGTCGCGGTACTGGGTGAGCCGGCTGCGGGCCGCCGCGGGGGAGAGCCACAGGATGCGGTCCACCTCGTCGTTCGGGACGAAGCGGCCCTCGGTCGCCTCGGCCGCCCAGTAACGCACCTGCTTGGGGCGGCCGTTGGCCATGTAGCGGATGCTGGGCAGCTCCACGCCGGGATCGGCGGTGTAACCGGTCTCCTCCTCGACCTCGCGCAGCGCGCCCGTGAGCGGGTCCTCGCCGCGCTTCAACTTGCCCTTGGGGTGGGACCAGTCGTCGTACTTCGGCCGGTGGACGAGGCAGATCTCCAGCTCGCCGTCGACCGGGGAGCGGCGCCACAGGACGCAGCCGGCCGCCTGGATGAGGGTGTAGTCGCTGTCGGAGGTCGAGGTCACGTACTCACCACCTGCTTCTGCCAACACTGCTGGAACGCGAACCGGGCCGCTTCCACCTCGTGCCGCTGGTCCGCGTGGAGCACCCCGAGCGCGTACGCCGTCGCCGGGGCGATACGGGGGGTCCGGGCCGCCGAGGCCGCCGCGGCGGCCGCCTCCGAGGCGTCCCGGTGCCGGTCGAGTGCCTGCCCGGCGGTGAGGAGGCGGACGTCGATGGGGGCGTCCGGGCCGCACAGTGTCTCGCGGGCGTAGCGGTGCAGACGCAGCAGGAGACGGACCTGGTGCCAGGGGGCGTCCTGGGGGTGCGGGCTGGGGTCGGGGGAGAGGCCGTGCACGAGGGCCTCGGCGTTGTACGGGTGGCCCGCGGTGACCAGGGGGAGCGCGGCGATGGCGTCGGTGAGGCGTTCCTCGGCCGCGGCGGCCAGCGGGCCGAGCTCCGTGGCGTGGGCGGTGGGGGTGAGGGGGACCTCGCTGGCCAGGACGGCCACCTTGTCGGCGACGGCGTGGAAGCGTGAGGAGCCCAGGGCCTGCAGCGCGGTGGAGTGGGCGCGGGTCCGGGCGAGGGTCAGCTGGCGTTCGAGCAGGGCGCCCGCCTTCGCCGCGCCGACCGTGAGATTGCCGCGCTCCTGGCCCCCCGTGTCGCCGCGGCCGCCGACCGCGGGAACCCCGACCGTCTGGGCCGGGAACACCGCGGCGCCCGACAGCCGGTGCAGGGCGAGCAACAGGCGTTCCAGCCGTGCCTCGTAGGCGTGCTCCATCGACAACGTCCCGGACAGCCAGGCCAGTTCGGGGCGCAGGGTCTCGGACCAGTCGGCCTCCAGCAGGGGGCGGAAGGTGTGCAGGCTGCCGCTGATGCGGCGGACCGAGCGGCGCAGGGCGCGCGCCGCGTCGACGGACTCCTCCGTGCCGTTCGAGGCGGCAGCCGTCCCGGTCTCCCGGTGCTGCCGCAGGGCGCGGAGGAACTCCGTGGCCTGGGCCCGCAGATAGCCCGCCAGGGCGTCACCTGTGGGGGCGGGCCCGGCCGCGGGGTCCGTCGGGTCAAGGTGTTGCTGTGCCACGCCGGCGCCTCCGGGCGTCTATGAGCATCTCCTGGACGTTTCGCAGGGGTTGGCCGTCCGCGTCGGTGGCGTGCCGGATCCATTCGCCGTCCGGGCCGAGGTGCCAGGAGGAGGTGGTGTCGGACATGCCGGTCTCCAACAGCCGGTTCAGGGCTGCGCGGTGGGCCGGGTCGGTGACCCTGACCAGGGCCTCGATACGGCGGTCGAGGTTGCGGTGCATCATGTCGGCGCTGCCGATCCACACTTCGGGCTCGCCGCCGTTGCCGAAGGCGAAGACCCGGGAGTGCTCGAGGAAGCGGCCGAGGATGGAGCGGACCCGGATGTTGTCCGACAGGCCCATGACGCCCGGGCGCACGGCACAGATGCCGCGGACCCAGATGTCCACCGGTACGCCTGCCTGGGACGCCCGGTAGAGCGCGTCGATGACCGCCTCGTCGACCATCGAGTTGACCTTGATGCGGATGAACGCGGGACGCCCGGCACGGTGGTGCTGGGTCTCCTTGTTGATCCGCGCGATCAGGCCGTCGCGAAGGGACTTGGGGGCCACCAGCAGGCGGCGGTAGGTCTCCCGGCGGGAGTAGCCGGAGAGGCGGTTGAAGAGGTCCGAGAGGTCGGCGCCCACCTGCGGGTCGGCGGTGAGCAGGCCGAGGTCCTCGTACAGCCGGGCGGTCTTCGGGTGGTAGTTGCCCGTGCCGACGTGGCTGTAGCGCCGTAGGGTGTCGCCTTCCTGGCGGACCACCAGGGACAGCTTGCAGTGCGTCTTGAGGCCCACGAGGCCGTAGACGACGTGGCAGCCCGCCTCCTCCAGCTTGCGCGCCCACTTGATGTTGGCGTGCTCGTCGAAGCGGGCCTTGATCTCCACCAGCACCAGCACCTGCTTGCCGGCCTCGGCGGCGTCGATGAGCGCGTCGACGATCGGGGAGTCGCCGGAGGTGCGGTACAGGGTCTGCTTGATGGCGAGGACGTCCGGGTCGTCGGCCGCCTGCTGCAGGAAGGCCTGCACGGAGGTGGAGAAGGAGTCGTACGGGTGGTGCAGCAGCACGTCCCGGGTGCGCAGGGCGGCGAAGATGTCGGCGGCGGAGGCCGACTCGACCTCGGCGAGGTCGCGGTGGACGCCCGCGACGAACTTCTTGTACTTCAGCTCCGGCCGGTCCAGGCCGTGGATGCGGAAGAGGCCGGTGAGGTCTAGGGGGCCGGGCAGCGGGTAGACCTCCGCCTCGGAGATCTTCAGCTCGCGCACCAGCAGGTCGAGCACCTCGCGGTCGATGGACTCCTCGACCTCCAGGCGCACCGGCGGACCGAAGCGGCGCCGCATGAGCTCCCTCTCCAGCGCCTGGAGCAGGTTCTCCGCGTCGTCCTCCTCGACCTCGAGGTCCTCGTTGCGGGTGAGCCGGAAGGCGTGGTGCTCCAGCACCTCCATGCCCGGGAACAACTCCTCGAGATGGGCGGCGATGACGTCCTCGATGGGGACGTAGCGGCCCGGGGAGCTCTCCAGGAAGCGGGACAGCAGCGGCGGCACCTTGACGCGGGCGAAGTGCCGGTGACCGGTGACCGGGTTGCGCACGACCACGGCCAGGTTCAGCGAGAGGCCGGAGATGTACGGGAAGGGGTGCGCCGGGTCGACCGCCAGCGGGGTCAGGACCGGGAAGATCTGGTGCCGGAAGAGGGTGAACAGGCGGGCCTGCTCCTTCTCCGTCAGCTCGCTCCAGCGGACCAGGTGGATGCCCTCCTCCGCGAGCGCGGGGGCGACGTCCTCGTGGTAGCAGGCGGCGTGCCGGGCCATCAGCTCGCGGGAGCGGGCCCAGATCATCTCCAGGACCTCGCGTGGCTGCAGGCCGGAGGCGGAGCGGGTGGCGACGCCGGTGGCGATACGCCGTTTCAGACCGGCCACCCGGACCATGAAGAACTCGTCCAGGTTGCTGGCGAAGATCGCGAGGAAGTTGGCCCGCTCCAACAAGGGAGTGTTCGGGTCCTCGGCGAGTTCGAGGACCCGCTCGTTGAACGCGAGCCAGCTGCGCTCCCGGTCGAGGAAGCGTCCCTGCGGCAGTTGGACCCCGTCGACCTGCGACTCCTCGTAGGCATCGAGATCGGCGTCGATGTCCGGAATATCCGGTTCCAGGTCGGAAACCGTGGCCGCGACGTGCGGGCGGTGCGCGGCTATGGAGCCCACGGAGGGCTGGGCGTGCTGGACCTGTGCCTGGGTTTCTGACTGGCTCATGAACCCATTCTTCCGCGCCACGGGCGATACGGGCGCGTCGGACAACGCGGGCGGGAGCGCGTTCGCGGAGCCGAAGGCGTCCCCGTTCCCCGCGGGCCCGTCGAGGGGCGGCGAAGGTTCCGGCACGGAGGGCGTCATTGGCCGAGCGTCGCAAGCCCGTCTGAACCGTTGGTTACGGCGACATGGCGTGCGGGATATCGGGGAGCGGCTCCCGGGCGTCTACGCCGGCCGGAGGGCCGTAACGAGTGGCTGGAAGCCGCCCCCGAGAATACGTACGTCCTTCCCGTCGGCGGAAGGACGTTCGCGGGCCGGATGCCTCACACGTCGGCGCGGCGGCGCAGGACGGCGAAGGTCGCGGTGACGGTGAGGGCGGTGAGGGCCAGCAGGACGCCGGTCTCCAGGAGCTGGCGGGGCCAGTAGTCGGGGGAGGGCAGGTAGGCGCGGCCGAAGCCGACGATGTCGTGGCGGGCCAGACAGGCCTGGTCGGTGTAGCAGCCCAGGTCGTCGATCCTGGCTCCCGAGGAGGTGACCGCCCAGCTGTGGGAGCGCAGCTCCGGCTGCCGGTAGCGGCCCTGGAAGGGCCAGTGGTTGCCGCGGAAGGCGTAGACCAGGAAGTACGGCTCGGCCGCGTCCGCATCAGCGTGCCCATCAGCTCGTGCCGGGCGAGGGGTCGAGGTCGGCCATCGGCTCGTCCAGCAGCATCAGATCGGGCCGCTTGCCGAGCGCGAGGGCGAGTGCGACGCGGGTGCGCCGGCCGCCGGAGAGCGCGCGGATCAGCGCCCCGGGGTCGAGCGAGCCCTCCTCGACGATCCGGTGGGCGTAGGCCGCGTCCCAGCGGGCCGGGTTGAGCTCGGCACCCATCCGCAGGGTCTCGGCGACGGTCAGCCGGGACTACAGGGGCTTGTTCTGCGCGAGGTAGGAGAGGCGCTCACGGAACTCGCCGGGCGCCCCGCCGAGCACGGTGAGGGTGCCGGAGGTGGGACACAGCAGCCCCGCGGCCAGGGCCGGCAGCGTCGACTTGCCGGCGCCGTTCGGGCCGACCAGGGTGCTGATCCGGCCCGCCGGGAGGCGGAAGGAGCATTCGTCGAGGGCCGCGGCCCTTCTGTCGTACCGCTTGCCGAGCCGGGACGCCTCTAGGGCGACGGCCGGGGCGGTGCTGGTGGAACTCACTGGTCCCCCTTCGGGAAGTGTTCGTCGAGCACGGCGGTGAAGAGCGCGTCGACGTCCTCGCGCCCGAGTCCGGCCGAGCGGGCGCGCCTGGCCCACTCGTCGAGTTCGGCGCGCAGGGGCGAGTCGGCGGGCTGGGCGCCGAGGGAACGGCGGACGAAGGTGCCGAGGCCGCGCCGGGCCTCGACCAGGCCCTCGCGTTCCAGCTCCCGGTAGGCCTTCAGGACCGTGTTGGGGTTGATGGCGGTGGCCTCGACCACCTCGCGGGCGGTGGGCAGCCGGTCCCCCGGTTCGAGCAGGCCGAGCCGGAGGGCCTGCTTGGTCTGCTGGACGATCTGGACGTAGGTGGCGACGCCGGAGCGCCGGTCGATGCGGTACTCGACCACCCGTACAATCACCCTTTCACTAATTGAGTAGTGAAAAGGTGATGGAGTGGGGCTGCGAAAGTCAAGAAGGATCCGGTGAACCGATCCGGGGGGACGGTGCGATGAGGGGGTGTGAGCGAAACGAGAAGCGACGGGGAGCTGCTGCGGGCCGCCGCGGACGGGGACCGGCGCGCCTTCGAGGAGCTGTACCGGCGGTACGCGCCGTGGCTGACCGCCCGGCTGCGCGGCCGGTGCGCCGACGCGGGCGTGGTCGACGACGTCGTACAGGAGACCTTCCTCGCGATCTGGCGGGGCAAGGCCCGCTACCGCGAGGACGGTGACGTGGCCGGCTGGCTGTGGCGCATCGGCTCGCGGCGGCTGATCGACGCCCTGCGCGGGGACGGGGCACGGGGGCGGCTGCGGCAGGCGCTGGCGCGGCTGCGGCACCGGGACGAGGCGTCCGCGGAGGAACGCGTGCTCGCGGGGGTTGAGCACGGGGACCTCGCGGGCGCCCTCGTCCGGCTGTCGCCGGAACTGCGGGCGGTCCTGCAGGCCACGGTCATCGACGGGCTGAGCACCCGCGAGGCGGCCGTCCTGCTCGGCATACCGCCGGGGACGGTCAAGACACGGGCGATGCGCGCCCGCAAGCAGCTGAGGGAGGCGCTGGCATGACATGGCATGTGGATGCCGAGGACCTGCGGGCCTACAGCCAGGGGGAGTTGGCGCCGCCCGCGCTGTGGTCCGCCGACACGCACCTGGTCGCCTGCGCCGAGTGCCGGGCCGTGCTCGCCGAGGTCGGTGAGTCGGTCGACGCCGCGTGGGAGCGGCTGGACGCCGAACTGGACGCGCCCCGGCCGGGGTTGTTCGAGCGGCTGCTGGTGCGGGTCGGGGTCGCCGACCACACCGCGCGGCTGCTGGCGGCCACGCCCGTGCTGCGCCGCTCCTGGCTGGGCGCGGTCGTCGCCGTGCTGGTGATGTCCGTGCTGGCGGCCCAGAGCACCGGCTCCGTCACCCTCTTCTTGGCCCTCGCGCCGCTGCTGCCCCTCGCCGGGGTCGCGCTGTCGTACGGGCCCGCGCTGGACCCGACGTACGAGATGGCGGTGGTCTCCCCGGTGCACGGGTTCCGGCTGCTGATGATCCGCACGGTCGCCGTCCTCACCGCCGGTCTCGCCCTCTGCGGTCTGGCCACGCTCGCCCTGCCCGGACTGGGCCTGCGCGCCCTGGCCTGGCTGCTGCCCGCGCTCGCTCTCACCTCGGCCGGCCTCGCGCTCTCCGCCCGGCTCGGCCCGGTGCTCGCGCCGGCGCTGGTCGGCGGGACGTGGGTGGCGCTGCTCGTGACGGCCCATGCCGTCCAGGCCGACAGCACGCTTCTTCCGTTCACGGCGGCCGGCCAGGGGGTGGCGGCGGCGGTCGCCGCGCTCGCCGGCGGGCTGCTGTTCCTCGTACGTGACCGTTTCGACCGCTTCCAGGGGAGCGCCGCATGACACCCACCGTTTCCGCCTCCGGGCTGAGCCTGCGCTACGGCGGTACCCACGCCCTCGACGACGTGTCGCTGCGGCTCACCCCGGGCGTCACCGGCCTGATCGGCCCCAACGGGGCCGGAAAGACGACCCTGTTGCGGGTCCTGGCCACCGCCCTGCCCGCCGACGGCGGCGCCTTCACCGTCCTCGGCAACGACCCGGCCACCTCGGCCGGCCGCCAGGAGGTGCGGCGCGCGCTCGGCTACCTTCCCCAGACCCCGGGCTTCCACCCGGACTTCACGCCCTTCGAGTTCGTCGACTACGTGGCGATCCTCAAGGAGCTGACCGACCGCGGCGCCCGTCACCGTGAGGTGCGCCGGGTGCTGGAGCAGGTCGATCTCGGTGAGGTGCGCGGCAAGCGCATCAAGAAGCTGTCCGGCGGGATGCGCCAGCGGGTCGCGCTGGCCGCCGCGCTGATCGGCGACCCGGGCTTCCTGGTCCTGGACGAGCCGACGGTCGGCCTTGACCCCGAACAGCGCATGCGCTTCCGGGAGTTGATCGCGCAGGCGGGAGAGGGCCGTACGGTCCTGCTCTCCACCCACCAGACCGAGGACGTGGCGATGCTCTGCCACCGCGTCCTGGTGATGGCGGGCGGCCGCATCCGCTTCGACGGCACCCCCGCCGAGCTGACCGCGCGGGCCGCCGGCCGGGTGTGGAGCAGCACCGAACGCGACCCGGGCGCGAAGGCGGGCTGGCGCACCGGCACCGGCTCCTTCCGCAACGTCGGCCTGCCGCCCGTCGGCGCCGACCTGCTCGAACCCACCCTGGAGGACGGCTACCTGCTGACCCTGGACGAGGCGGAGGTGCCCGCGTGAGCACGATCCTGGAACAGACCCCGACGGCCACCGGGACCGAGTCCCGACCCGCCCCCTGGGCTGCCGTCCTCGCCCTGGCCCTCTTCGAGGCGCGCCAACTGCTGCTGCGCGCGCCGATGCTGCTGGCCCTTCTGCTGTACATCGCCTGGATCGTCTGGCGCACCCCGGACTTCGAGAACGGCTACCCCGCCCTCCAGGACGCCGACCGCGCCACCCAGTCCGGCCCGGTGCTGATCGCCCTGGCGCTGCTGGTCTGCGTCAACCAGGCGATGCTGCGATCCGCGCGCCGGGACACCGAACGGCACTTCGCGGTGCTGGTGCTGCGGCCGTGGCAGCGCACGGCGGGCCACGCGCTGTCCGTGGTGCCGATCGTGCTGCTCGTCGCGGTGTGTGTGAGTGCCCAGTTCGGCTGGATGGCGCTCGAGTCCGGTTCGGTCGGCACCGCCTCGGCCGGCGAACTGCTCGTCGGCCCCCTGGTGGTGCTGCTGGCCGGCGCGTTCGGGGTGCTGCTCGCCCGGCTGTTCTCGTCGGTCCTCGCGGCGCCGCTCGCGATCGTGCTGCTCTTCTTCCTCCTGTTCGGCGGAGCCTTCCCCGCGGGCAGCGGCGAGCGGGGCACGCGCTGGCTGACGCCGATCGTGAGCGAGAACACCAGCAGCGCGATCCCCTCCGACCTGATGGACCGCCCCGCCGCCTGGCACGCCCTGTATCTGCTGGGACTGGCCCTGACGGTGGCCCTGGTGGCGGTCCTCGTGGCCGGTGGCCGTGGCCCGGCCCTCATGGGAGCCGTCGCCGCGGCGCTGGCCCTCGCGCTGACCGGCGGAATCGTCCAGACGGGCGCGCTGCCGGACCGTACGACCGTGGCGCGGGCGCGGGCCACGAACGCCCCGGAGAAGGAACAGGTCTGCGTGCGGCGGGACGGGTCGACGTACTGCGCCTTCCCCGAGTGGAAGCCGCGGGCGGCCACCTGGGCGTCCGTGGTGGACCACGTCCGTTCCTCGGCCGGCGGCGGCGCGCGCACCCAGCCGATCCTCGTCCGCCAGCGCGTCTACGCCACGGACGGACTCGCCTCCGACGGCGCGCTCGACCCCTCGGCGAACCCGCACCAGGTCACCGTCGGCACCGGCTGGGGCGGCCCGCGTGTCCCCGAGTTCTCCGCCGCCGTGGCCGCCGTGCTGGTCACCGGCAGCGAGAAGGCGACCTCCGGGCTGTGCGACGGCCGCATGGTCACCATCATGTGGCTCGCCCTGAACTGGCTGCCCCACCCCGTGAAGTCCCTGAGCAACGTCCGCCTCGACGACAGCGTGACCGGCTCGGCGATCGTCCTCTCCCCGACCGACCCGATGGACATGACGTCCGGCCAGACTTCCGTCGTACGCGAACTCCTCGACCAACCGCGGGAGTCCGTGGCCGCGAAGGTGCGGGCCCACTGGACCGAACTGACGGCCCCGAAGGTCACGAGCGCGCGAGCGGCGGAACTGCTGGGGGTCAAGGCGCCGAAGGAGAAGGACAAGTGCGACTGATCATCCGGGAGTTGACGCTCCCCGTCTGGCGGACCCTGCCCTGGCGGGCGCTGGGGGCCGCGGCGGGCCTCGGGCTGCTGCTGGCCGGGGCGCTGCGATGGGGCGGGGGCGACGCCCACGGCTGGCCCGCGCTCACCCTGCTCCGTGCCGCCGTCCTCGCCTACGCGCTGGGCCTGACCTTCCTCCTGGACGACCCTGCCCGCCACACGACGGCCACGGTGCCGACCCGGCGCGCCCTGCGCACCGGTCTCCGGATCGCCCTGGTCACCCCGCTCACCGCGCTGTGGTGGACGGCGGTCGTCCTCCTGGTCCCCTCGGGGGTACGCCCCCCGGTGGGCGACGTCACCCTGGAGGCGGCGGCGGCCTGCGCACTGGCCCTGCTCGCGGGCGCCTCGGCGCTCCGCTGGACGAACGAGCCCCGCCCCGGCCCCTCGGTGGCGGCGGCCTACCTCCTCACGGCGGTGGTGACCCCCCATCTGCTCCCCGCCGGCTGGGAGCTGTTCGTGTGGCCGCAGGACAGCAACTGGGGCGCGGCACACGAGCGGTGGGCGTGGCTGCTGGTGGGGGCGCTGGTGGCGCTGGCGGTGTCTGCCCCGGAGCCCCTGCGCAGACGGGGCTTGCCGGCACGACGCCGGTCGACTGTCAGCCCGTCCGGCGTTTGAGGACGAGGCCCTGGGGCCGATGGGGGGTCTGGGGGCACAGCCCCCAGGGCGGCGCACCCCCACGCACCCGAACCCGGCCAACCGCCGGAGGCGTCACGTCTCCGTGCGGTACATCAGATCCGTCTCGTACGTCGTGAAGCCCAGCCGCTCGTAGACCGAGACCGCCGCCTTGTTGTCGCCGTCCACGTACAGCATCGCGGTCGGCAACTCCTGCGCCGCCAGGTGCCGCAAGCCGATCGTGGTCAGCGCCTTGCCCAGCCCGCCGCCCTGCGCACCGGGCCGCACCCCCAGCACGTACACCTCGCCGAGGCCCTCCGTCGCATGGACCTTCGTCCAGTGGAAGCCGACGAGTTCGTCGCCGCGGAAGGCGAGGAAGAAGCCCGCCGGGTCGAACCACGGCTCGGCCTTGCGGTCGTCGAGGTCGCGCTGGGTCAGCGAGCCCTGCTCGGGGTGGTGGGCGAAGGCGGCGGCGTTCACCGCGAGCCACGCCGAGTCGTCCTGCCCCGGCACGAAGGTGCGGACGGTCACGTCCGCCGGCAGCACCGGCTCGGGCAGGTTCAGGTCGGTCAACGGCCGCCGCATCTGCCGCAGTTCGCGAAACAGGGTCAACCCGAGGACCTGCGCCAGATGCCGGGCCGCCGAGTGCCCGCCGTGGGCCCACACCCGCAGCCGCTTGCCGGACGCGGCCAGCAACGCCGAACCGAGGGCCCGTCCGTGGCCCTGGCCCCGGTGCGCGGGGTGCACGACCAGCTCGGCGGCCGGCGCCTCCACCGGGTCGGTGTCCTCCAGCTGGGCGTAGCCGACGAGTTCGTCCCCGGAGCTGAGCAGCAGATGGGAGACGCCCTCGCGTTCTCCGCCGCGCAGTTGCAGCCGGCCCTGTTCGGACACCGCCTGCTGGCCGTCGTACCGCGCGGCCTCCGCCAGCAGGGCGAGCACGGACTCGATCTGCGCGGGGGTGAGCGCGGGGTGGGTCTCGATGGAGCGGGTCCGGCCCGCGGGTGCGGTGTCGTCGCTGGTCATGCGTACGAGGGTAAGGGGCGGGCGACGCAAAGTGGGGGCAGGGGACGAAGGGGACGTCAAGGCAAAGCGGAGGACAAGGAGAGGGCAAAGGGAAACCAGGATGTAACCAAGAGCCCCCTGTCGCGCTACGCGCGTTGACCCTAGGCTGCGCCGGACGGGCCATCCTCAGCAGACCCACAGGGGGGCGCATGCCAGCCACTTCCCAGCCGTACCGGGGCCGCAGACGCACATACCGTCTGCTGGCCGCGGCCGCCGCTCTCGCCACCGCGGGCGCCCTCGCCGCCGCGCTGCCGGCCGAGGCGCACGAGTCCAAGGGCCACGGCCATCTGCCGAGCCGCTACCAGGACGTCCAACTGCTGTCCTTCAACGACCTGCACGGCAACCTGGAGCCGCCGTCCGGCTCTTCGGGCCGGGTGAGCGAACTCCAGGCGGACGGCACGACGAAGACCATCGACGCGGGCGGTGTCGAGTACCTCGCGACCCATCTGCGCGAGGCCCGCAAGGGCCACCCGTACTCCGTCACGGCCGCCGGCGGCGACATGGTCGGCGCCTCCCCGCTGATCTCGGGCCTCTTCCACGACGAGCCCACCATCGAGGCGCTCAACAAGCTCGACCTGGACGTCACTTCGGTCGGCAACCACGAGTTCGACGAGGGCGCCAGGGAACTGGCCCGGCTGCAGAACGGCGGCTGCCACCCCACCGACGGCTGCTACACGGACCAGCGGTTCACGGGCGCGGACTTCCCCTACCTCGCCGCCAACGTCCTCGACGAGAAGACGAACAAGCCGATCCTCAAGCCCTACTGGGTGTGGAAGAAGAAGGACGTCAAGATCGGCTTCATCGGGGTGACCCTGGAGGGCACCCCGGGGATCGTCTCCGCCGACGGCGTCAAGGGGCTGAAGTTCAAGGACGAGGTCGAGACGATCAACAAGTACGCCCGCGTGCTGCAGGCGCAGGGCGTGAAGTCGATCGTCGCCCTCATCCACGAGGGCGGCTTCCCGGCCTCGGGGGCGTACAACTACGACTGCGACTCCGCGGGCGCGGGCAGCGGCATCTCCGGCCCGATCGTCGACATCGCCAAGAACATCACGCCGGCGGTGGACGCCCTGGTCACCGGGCACACCCACAACGCGTACGTCTGCACGATCCCGGACCCCTCGGGCAAGCCCCGCATGGTCACCTCGGCCGCGTCCTTCGGCCGCCTCTACACGGACACCACGCTGACGTACGACCGCTTCACCGGGGACATCGCCCGTACGTCGGTGAAGTCGGCGAACCACGTGGTCACCCGGACCGTGCCCAAGGCGCCGGACATGACCGAGCTGATCGCCAAGTGGAACACGCTGGCCGCCCCCATCGGCAACCGCGCGATCGGCTACATCTCCGCCGACGTGCCGAACACGGGGACGGAGTCGCCGATGGGCGACCTGATCGCGGACGCGCAACTCGCGTACGGCAGGGAGCTGGACCCGGGGACCGACCTCGCGCTGATGAACCCGGGCGGGGTGCGCGCCGGGCTGACCTACGCGGCGAAGGGCAGTGAGGGCGACGGCGTGGTGACCTACGCCGAGGGCTTCACGGTGCAGCCGTTCTCCAACACGGTGAACCTGCAGGACTTCACGGGGGCGCAGCTGATCCAGGTGCTCAAGGAGCAGGTGAGCGGCACGAACACCGCCGCCCCGAAGATCCTGCAGCCCTCGGCGAACCTGGCGTACACCCTCGACCTGACGAAGACCGGCGCCGACCGTGTCGTCACGGACTCCATCAGGCTCAACGGCGCCGCCGTCGACCCGGCCGCCACCTACCGGATCGCCACCAACAGCTTCCTCGCGGGCGGCGGCGACGGCTTCACCACGCTGGGCCAGGGCACGAACGACCTGGTCGGCACGGACGACCTGGCGGCCCTGGAGAAGTACCTGACGGCGAACTCCTCGCCGGCGAACCCGATCGCGCCGCCGGTGGCGAACCGGATCTCGATCGTGCAGTGACAGAGGATTACCCCCTCATGGGGCCCGGTGCCATCGGCACCGGGCCCTTTTAAATTCTGTGTAAGCACCGGTTCAGTTCCGAAAACTGCATAAGAATCACCCACAGAAATGACTCAGGAAGCTCTCAGTGGAATTGGCTTTTCGTGGCTCCGGAATCCAGTAATGTTTTCCGTGTCGAAAGCGAACAGCGCGAACGACACACATGTAAATCAAAAGTAATTGCAGCAGATCGGCAGAAGAACTGTTGCAGACCGGTGACAGAGAATTCCACGGAAAGGGACACCCCCATGAGCTTCCACAAGATCGCCCCCGTCAGGAAGACCCGCAAGCCCGCCCCGGCTCCGAAGCCCGTGGCCAAGAAGCCGGCGCCGAAGAAGCACGCTCCGAAGCGCCGCCCGATCGAGCACAAGGGCTGAGACATACCAGGAGGCGGGGCCCCGGCCCGCGAGCGAGTCTCGCGCCGGGGCCCCGCCTCGGCCATGTCCGCAAGCGAGCAAGGGAGTCGACGATGAGAGAAGTCCGTCAGGCCTTCCGCACGTTCTGGCCGCTGACCCGCGGCGATCGCAGATGGCTGGTGGTGATCATCGCCTGCGTGGTGCTCTCCGCGCTCGCCGAGACCGCCTCGATCCTGCTGTTCGCTCAGCTCACCGACAACGCCCTGAAGGCCGGATCGCTCTCCGCCTTCTGGGGACCGGCCGGCGCCTGGCTGGGCGTGGCCGCGCTCGGCGCGCTCGTCGGCTACCTCGGCAACTCGCTGGCCACCTGGACCGCCGAGAGATTCGTCCTGCGGCTACGGGCCAAGGTCTTCCGGCACGTCCAGGACCTGCCCCCGCACTTCTTCCAACGGCACCGCCAGGGCGACCTGGTGGAACGCCTCACCGGTGATGTCGAGGCCATCGAGCAGATGGTCGTCTCAGGAGTCGTCGGCACCGTCGCCGCCGCCTTCTCCGCCGTCTTCTACGCCTCCGCGGCCCTGTATCTGCGCTGGGACCTGGCCCTCGCCACCTTCGTCCTCGCGCCCCTCTTCCTGCTCGCCGCCCGCCGCTTCTCCGGCCGCATCAGGACGGCCTCGCAGGACGAGCGGGTCGCCGACGGCGCCATCACCTCTGTCGTCGAGGAGTCACTGGGCAACATCATGCTCACCCAGGCCTACAACCGCCGTGCCGACGAGGAGAAACGGCTCGAGAGGGAGGCACGCGCCTGGATGAACGCCAGTGTCCGGGGCGCCCGGCTGAGCGAGCTGTACGAGCAGTTCGTCGAGGTCGTCGAGACCCTGTGCGTCCTCGTGGTGATCGGCCTCGGCGTCTGGGAGATCTCCGCCGGCCGGATGACCCTCGGTCAGCTCCTCGCCTTCGCCGCGTTCATCGGCTACCTCTATCCGCCGGTCCGCAGCCTCGGCCGGCTCGGCCTCACCCTCACCGCGGCCACCGCGGGCGCCGAGCGGCTGAACGAGATCCTGGACACCGAACCCGCGGTCACCGACCCCGCCGAACCGGTCGCCGCCTGGCCCGTGCGCGGCTGGGTCGGCTTCCACGACGTCTCCTTCCGCTACCCCGGGTCCCGCCGCGCCTCCCTGCGCGACGTGAGCTTCGGGGCCGGTCCCGGCGAGCTGGTGATCGTCACCGGCTCCAGCGGCGCGGGCAAGTCCACCCTCTCCAAGCTGCTCACCCGCTTCTACGACCCCGCACAGGGCGTGATCACCCTGGACGGCGTCCCGCTGACCGACATGAGTCTGCAGTTTCTGCGCGAGAACGTGGCGTTGCTCCCCCAGGAGACCCTCATCCTCAACGGCACGATCCGCGAGAACATCGCCTGCGGACGCCCCGGCGCGAGCGAGCATGAGATCGAACGGGCGGCGCGGGAAGCGGCGGCCCACAACTTCATCACCGCGCTCCCCGACGGCTACGACACCCCCATCGCGCCCGGCACCGCAGCCCTGTCCGGCGGTCAGCTCCAGCGCATCGCCATCGCCCGCGCCATGCTGCGCGCCGCCCCGGTCCTCGTCCTGGACGAGCCGACGGCGGGCCTGGACGCGGTGGCCGCCCGCCAGGTCGTCCAGCCGTTGCGCAAGCTGATGGCGGGCCGCACGACCATCATGATCACCCACGATCTGAGCCTCGCCCCCGACGCGGACCGGATCCTGGTGGTCGACCGAGGACGCCTGGTGGAGACCGGCACCCACGCCGAACTCCTCGCCCGGGGCGGCACCTACGCGGCGCTCGCCGAGCCGCTGCCGGACGCGGTGGCGGACGTACCGCCGGCGGCGGACGAGACGATGATCCTCAGGTGGTAGCGGGCGGAGTGCGGTGGGTCCAGTACCAGGAGAACAGGGCGCCGAGCGTGACCAGGGCCGTCAGCGGTACACACACCAGCTCCAGGAAGTCGTGCTCCGGCCTGCCCGTGCCGGCCTGCCAGACGGTGAACACGAACATCGCGAGCAGTACGAGCAGCGCGCCGTTGAACCCCCAGCTCCACCCCTTGCGCCGGGCGGCCCGGTGCCGGATCAGGTCCTCGACCCGCGGCTGCCGTTCCCAACTGAGGCTGCGGTGCGGGGCGGCGGCCAGGCACAGCGCGGAGACCTCGGCGTAAGGGTCGTCCACCTGCCGGTCGTCCAGATGCGGAAGCAGGAAACGACGGCCCTCGAAGTCGTAGAGGTAGGCCGGCCATTGGGGAGCGGACCGGCCCTCGCCCCGCGGGTTGTGCTCGACCCGGATGTCGTACACCTCATGCCAGGCCCAGGTGCGCGAGCGCAGCGCCTCCTGTGCGGTGATCCCGGCCTCGGTGACGCGGGTGTGGGCCCGGAACTGCTCCAGACCGACCCGCGCGAGAGTGAGCCCACCGGACGTGACGACCAGCCATCGGCCCCACGCGGGTGGGCCCGTGTGCGAGCCGGCCAGGAACATCACCGCCAGCAGCCCGAGGTACTGCCACGGAAGTCCTGTCCGTCTCCGGTACTCCCGCTCGAATGCGCCGCCCCCGAAAGCGTCCATCGCCCGCCCCTCCCCGAAGCCTCTGCGGGCGATGGTACGTCCACCAACTGTGCACGTCAGGACAGGGTCGGCGGCCACCCCCGCGAGCCAGTCGGACCGGCTAGGGCACTTCGGGGGGAGGCGTCGGGGCGCCCGGGAGGCGTACGGTCGCCACCGTGCCGCCGCCGTCCGCGTGGGTCAGCGTGACCTCGCCGCCCGCCTGCTCGACCGTGCGGGCGACGATGGACAGGCCGAGGCCGGAACCGGGGAGTGCGCGGGCGCTGGGGGAGCGCCAGAAGCGGTCGAATACGTGCGGGAGTTCCTCGGCGGGGATGCCGGGGCCGTGGTCGCGGACGGTGAGGACGCCGTGGTCCAGCTGGACGTCGATCGTGCCGCCCTCCGGGCTGAACTTCACCGCGTTGTCGAGGATGTTGACGATCGCCCGCTCCAGGGCGGACGGCTCCGCGCGGACGTACCAGGGCTGGAGGTCGGCGGTGATCGTCAGCTCGGGCCCGCGCAGCCGCGCCCGGCGCAGGGCCGCCTCGACGGTGTCCCGCAGTGACACGACCTGGACGCGCTCGCCCCGCTGCCCCTCCGAACGCGCCAGCTCCTGCAGGTCGCCGATGAGCGAGGCCAGTTCGGTCATCTGTGCCTTCACGGAGGCGAGCAGGGCCTTGCGGTCGGCCGGGGGGATGGGGCGGCCGGTCTCCTCGCTGCGGGTGAGGAGTTCGATGTTCGTCCGGAGCGAGGTCAGGGGCGTGCGCAGCTCATGACCGGCGTCGGCGATGAGCTGCTGCTGCAGCTCGCGCGAGCTGGCCAGCGAGGAGGTCATGGAGTTGAAGGACCGGGACAGACGGGCGATCTCGTCCTCGGCGTCGTCCTCCACGGGGATGCGGATGCCGAGGTCCTCGGTACGGGCCACGTGCTCGACGGCCTCGGTCAGCTTGTCGACGGGCCGCAGCCCGGCCCGCGCCACCGCGAGCCCGGCGGCCCCGGCCCCGAGCACGCCGACACCGGAGACGAGGAGGAGGATCAGCGCCAGGTCGTTGAGGGTGTTCTGGGTGCCTCGCAGGGAGACCGCGACCATGAGCCCGACGTTGGGGCCGGCATCCCCGGTGACGGTGGTCGTCGTCAGGGGCTGGAGCATCACGCGTACCGCGTTGCCTTCCGCATCGGTGCCGTTGCGGAAGTAGATCGTGTTGGTGTTGCCGTTCTTGATCTCGTTCTTGTCGGACTTGCTGATCTTGACCTTGCCGACGGAGTTGTCGAGGACGCAGACGGTGCCGTCCTCACGCACTACCTGGAGGTAGTTGTTCCGGAAGGGGCTGTTGTTGCTGTTCTGCGGTGTCCCGGAACAGTTGTTGATGGCGTCGTTGATCATCTGCTCGGGGGCTCGCATGCCCCGACGCAGATCATTGTTGACCTGCTCGTACAGCTTCCCCTGCACCAGGAACCAGCACGTCACCGAGACCGCCGCCACCGCGAACGCCACCGCCGCCGCGACCAGCATCGCCAGGCGGGAGCGGATCGGCAGGGTCTGGAAGCGGCGGAGAACCCTTCTCACTCCGCGCCGCCCTGTCGGAGCACGTAGCCGACGCCGCGCACCGTGTGCACGAGGCGCGGCTCGCCGCCCGCCTCGGTCTTGCGGCGCAGATACATGACGTACACGTCCAGCGAGTTGGACGACGGCTCGAAGTCGAAGCCCCAGACCGCCTTCAGGATCTGCTCGCGGGTCAGCACCTGCCTCGGGTGGGCCATGAACATCTCCAGGAGGGTGAACTCGGTGCGGGTCAGCTCCACCGGCCGCCCGCCCCGCGTCACCTCCCGCGTCGCCAGATCCATCCGCAGGTCGGCGAAGGTCAGCGCCTCGTCCTCCTGGGCGGCGGCACTGGCCGCGGCGTAGGAGCTGCGCCGCAGCAGCGCGCGGACGCGGGCGAAGAGTTCGTCGAGTTCGAACGGCTTGACCAGGTAGTCGTCGGCGCCCGCGTCGAGCCCGGTGACCCGGTCGCCGACCGTGTCGCGTGCGGTGAGCATGAGGATCGGCGTCGTGTCGCCCGCGCCGCGGATCCGCCGGGCCGCGGTCAGACCGTCCATGCGCGGCATCTGGATGTCGAGGACGACCAGGTCGGGACGGTAGGCGGTGGCCTTGTCCAGGGCGTCCGCGCCGTCCACGGCGACCTCCGTGTCGTAGCCCTCGAAGGCGAGGCTGCGCTGGAGCGCTTCGCGCACGGCCGGCTCGTCGTCGACGATCAGGATGCGCTGGGGGTCACGGTCGCCATCGGCGGGGCTCATGGGCTTCGGGTTCCTCGGGTGCGGTGGGACGACAAGGACGCTGAGGGTGCTGGACGCCTTCAGCCTCGCATGTTTCCCTTCGGGCGCGTAGGAGTGCGGCGCGGTGCGCGATCAGGCGCTCATCGCCGCGATCCGGTTCAGCGGCACCTTGCGGCGGTGCGCACGGGCCGCGGTGGTGTGCAGCCCCATCAGCTGGGGTGCCACGGCGACTTCCGGTGCCCGCGTGGTCGGTGCGTGCAGTTCGTACGCCACTTCGAGGGCCAGGGCGATACCGGCCGGGTCGGTGCCGGCCACGGTGTGGGAAACCTGCTGGATCATGACGTACTCCCTGCTGGAGAGGTGAGGGGTCAGTTGGAGCCGCCGGCCCGCAGATGCGCCAGGTCGGCCTTGACGGTGTTGATCGGGATGGCGAAGCCGAGGCCGATGCTGCCGGCGTCCGAGGAGCCGGAGGACGATGAACTGGCGGAGTACATCGCGGAGTTGATACCGATGATGGCGCCGCTGGCGTTGATCAGCGCGCCGCCGGAGTTGCCGGGGTTGAGGGAGGCGTCGGTCTGGATCGCCTTGTAGGTCGTGGTGGAGGAGCCGGTGTCGCCGTTGAACTGCTGGCCGCCGAAGGAGAACGGCCACCGGCCGTCGCCGCCCTGGCCCTGCTGCTGGTTCTCGTCGGTGGAGACGGTCACGTCACGGTTGAGCGCGGAGACGATGCCGCTGGTGACGGTGCCGCTGAGGCCCTCGGGGGAGCCGATCGCCACGACCGTGTCACCGACCTGGACGCCGGAGGAGTTGCCGAGGGTGGCCGGATGCAGGCCGGAGGCGCCCTCCAGCTTGATCAGCGCGAGGTCCTTCTTGCTGTCGGTGCCGACGACCTTCGCGGTGTACGACTTCCCGTCGCTGGCCGTCACCTTGATCGACTGCGCGCCGGAGATGACGTGGTTGTTGGTGACGATCTCGCCGTCACTGGTGATGATCACACCGGATCCGGTGGAGGTGCCGTCGCTCAGCGTCGCACCGACCTCGACCACGCTCGGGCTGACGGCCGCGGCGATGGAGGCGACGTCGCCCTGCTTGCTGGAGGGGACCACGCTGGTGGTGGTGGAGCTGCTGGCGGCGGTGTCGCTGCCGGTCAGCTCCTGTATGCCGTACGCGGTGCCGCCGCCTATGGCCGCGGCGACGATCGCCACGGCGGCCAGCAGGGCGATGGGCCCCCGGGGGCGCTTCCTGGCGGCCGGCGTGGTGCCGGGGGCGGGCTCGGCGGGAACGGTGGGCAGCACCGCCGTACCGCCCCCGTTCCCGCCACCCTCTCCGCCGGCCATGGACTGGGGCTGACCCGGCCAGACGGTGGTGCCCGGCTGGACGGTGACCGGCTCCGCCTGCGGCGGCTGTGCGGGCCGGTGCGCCGGCGGGGGCGGCCACTCCGGGTTCACGGGGGAGGAGGAGTGCTGCTGGGCGCCCTGGTAAGGGTTCTCGTACTGCTCGTACTCGCCGTCGCGGCGGAAGCTCTCGGTCATGTCAAAAAGCTTGGCCCGTGACCATGAGAGCTTCCTGAGTGCCCGCTGAGAAGCCCGACAGAACCTCGTATGCCCGATATAAAGGCCGTACTCGCAGCTGGGAGAGTTCTCTCAGCCGCTTCTCATACGGCGCGGATCACTCGCACCCACAGGATTTCCGGGCCACCAGGCGCGAGGGGAAGGTCTTCAGCCGCTCCCGCCGGGACCCGGCCACCCGCAGCCCGTCGTCGAGTACGAGGTCCACCGCGGCCCGCGCCATCGCGCTGCGGTCGGAGGCGACCGTCGTCAGCGGCGGGTCGGCGAGCGCCGCCTCCTTGATGTCGTCGAAGCCGGCCACGGCCAGCTCGCCCGGCACGTCGATGCGCAGCTCGCGCGCGGCCCGCAGGGTGCCGATGGCCTGGTCGTCGGTGGAGCAGAAGATCGCGGGCGGCCGCTGGGGCCCGGCGAGGAGTTCCAGCGCTATCCGGTAGGCGTCGTAGCGGTTGTACGGCGCCTCGAACAGCCGCCCCTCGGTCGGCTTCCCGGCCTCCTCCATGGCGCGCCGCCAGCCCTCGACGTGGTCGGAGACGGGGTCGCCGACGGCGGGTGTCTCGGCGGTACCGCCCATACAGGCGACGTACTCGTACCCGTGTTCCAGCAGATGCCGCACAGCGAGGTGGGCTCCGCCGAGGTCGTCGGTGACGACGGCGACGTCGTCGATGGCCTCGGGCCGCTCGTGCAGCAGCACGACCCGGGCGTCCCAGGCCTCTATCTCGGCGGCGGCCAGGTCGTTGAGGGCGTGGCTGACCAGGATGAGCCCGGAGACCCGCATCCCGAGGAAAGCCCGCAGATAGTGGACCTCGCGCTCGGCCACGTAGTCGGTGTTGCCGACGAGCACCATCTTTCCGCGCTCGGAGGCGGCCTGCTCGACCGCGTGCGCCATCTCCCCGAAGAAGGGCTGGCGGGCGTCCGGGATGATCAGACCTATGAGATCCGTGCGCCGGGACGCCATCGCCTGGGCGACGCGGTCGGGGCGGTACCCCAGCTCCTTGATCGCGGCGAGGACACGCTCGCGCGTGGCCGGGGCGACCGGCCGGGGTCCGTTGTTGATGACATAGCTGACGACGGCGGTCGAAGTCCCCGCCAGTCGCGCCACATCATCCCGAGTCACCTTGGCCACGCGCGGAGTCTACGCGGATATACCCGCTGCGGGCAGGGCGTACGAGAGCTTCCGCACACACCTCGTGTGCGGAAGCAATGCCCAGCCCGGGCGCCCGCTATGCGTCCGCCGACACCTCGGCCGCGCCAAGCGCCGCCGGCTCGTCCGCATCCTCCACCTTTGCCCGTTCTGCCTTGGCCTTGGCCTCGTCGGAGACCCGGTCGCCCTTCTCGGGAGTAACGAATCGATAACCGACGTTGCGGACGGTCCCGATCAGCGACTCGTGCTCGGGGCCGAGCTTGGCCCGCAGTCGCCGTACGTGCACGTCGACCGTCCGGGTGCCGCCGAAGTAGTCGTAGCCCCAGACCTCCTGCAGCAGCTGCGCGCGCGTGAAGACGCGGCCCGGGTGCTGGGCGAGGTACTTCAGGAGCTCGAACTCCTTGAAGGTGAGGTCGAGGACCCGCCCCTTCAGCTTGGCGCTGTAGGTCGCCTCGTCCACCGACAGATCACCGTTGCGGATCTCCATCGGGGAGTCGTCGTTGACGATCTGCTGGCGTCCCATGGCCAGCCGCAGCCGGGCCTCGACCTCCGCCGGGCCGGCGGTGTCGAGCAGGACGTCGTCGATGCCCCAGTCGGCGGTGACGGCGGCGAGACCGCCCTCGGTGACGACCAGGATGAGCGGACAGCCGGGGCCGGTCGAGCGCAGCAGCTGGCACAGGCTGCGGACCTGCGGGAGGTCACGGCGTCCGTCGATGAGGATGACGTCGGCACCGGGGGTGTCGACGAGAGCGGGGCCTTCCGCCGGTGCCACGCGGACGTTGTGCAACAGCAGGCCAAGGGCCGGAAGCACCTCCGTCGACGGCTGGAGGGCGTTGGTCAGGAGCAGCAGAGAACTCATACGTCTGGTTCCTCCTCGGTCCCTGCGAGGACGTGTGCGGTACGTCACCTGCTCTGCGATCCCGAAGGCCCCGTACACCAGCGGTCACCTGGAGTTTCCCGCTTCGTATACAACGCTTCCGAAAGCACAAAAGGACCCGGGGGCGTCGCTGCCCGAGTCCTCTGCCCAGCAGAATAGCCCACATGAGCATCACTCCGGCAGGTCATGTGGCGCGTTCCATCGTTCGTCCGCATACCGAGACGAGCAGACACACCCCTATCCGGACGTTTCTGACCACCGACGACGGCGTGACGATCGATTCCGTATACGATCCGCCGGCCGCCGTATACGACGTCTCCGCGCCATCTGCCGTTGATCTCGCGTTCGTGATGGCCCACGGCTTCACAGGCGACGTCGACAAGCCGCATGTGCGCCGGGTGGTGGAGGCGTTCGCGCGGTACGGGGCGGTGGTCTCCTTCTCCTTCCGCGGCCACGGAGCCTCCGGCGGGCGCTCGACCGTCGGCGACAAGGAGGTGCTCGACCTGGCGGCCGCGGTGCGCTGGGCCCGGGAGCTCGGGCACGCGCGCGTGGCGACCGTCGGCTTCTCCATGGGCGGTTCGGTGGTGCTGCGGCACGCGGCGCTGTACCGGCCGGAAGCGGGTGGGAAAGCGCATACGGACGCGGTGGTCTCGGTGAGCGCGCCGGCCCGCTGGTACTACCGGGGCACGGCCCCCATGCGCAAACTCCACTGGCTGGTCACCCGCCCCGAGGGCCGGCTGGTGGGCCGCTACGGCTTCCGCACCCGGATCGTCAACCGCGACTGGGACCCGGTCCCGCTGTCCCCCGTCGAGGCGGTGCCGGCCATCGCGCCGACCCCGCTCCTCATCGTGCACGGCGACCAGGACGGCTACTTCCCGGTCGACCACCCCCGCATGCTCGCGACCGCCGCCGGTGACCACGGCGAACTGTGGATCGAGGGCGGCATGGGCCACGCCGAACACGCCGCCTCCGACGACCTCCTGGCCCGCATCGGGGACTGGACCGAGCGCCGGGCGGGCTAGCCTGACGCTGTACACCGCCGATTGATTGAGGAACGGATGCCAAAGGTCACGGTGCGCTACTGGGCCGCCGCGAAGGCCGCGGCCGGGCTCGCCGAGGAGCCGTACGACGCGGACACCCTCGCCGAGGCGCTCGACGCCGTGCGCGCGCGACACCCCGGGGAACTGGTGCGCGTGCTGCAGCGATGCTCCTTCCTCGTCGACGGTGACCCCGTGGGCACCCGCGGACATGAGACGGTACGGCTGGCCGACGGCGGCACGGTCGAGGTGCTCCCGCCGTTCGCAGGAGGGTGACGATGACCGACCAGCCGTACGACCCGTACCAGCAGCAGCCGCGGGAGGAGTGGCCGGCCCAGCAGCCGTACCAGGGTTACGACGACCCGTACGCCGCCCAGCAGCACACCCAGCAGTGGCAGGGCCAGACCTGGGAGACCCAGGCCCACGCACCGGTGCAGACGCCGGGGACGGCGCCCTACCCGCCGGAGGAGCGCGGTGGGCCGTCGCAGCAGCACGGGGCGCCGGAGTGGCAGCAGCAGGCGCACTACCCGCAGCACCAGGCACCCCAGTCCCAGCCTCAGCCTCAGCAGTGGCATCAGCAGGCGCACGAGGGGCAGGGCTACGAGGGTTACGCGGCGCAGGGCGGCCATGCCGCGTCCGTCGGCTACCCCGGCGCTGCTCAGGCTGATCCCGGCGGGTACCAGGCGCAGGCCGCCGCACAGATGGCCGGCGCGCCCGCGACTCACGGCCCCGCGCAGACGACGGGCGCCGCGGCGCACGCCCCCGGCCAGTCGGCAGGCGCCCCCGCCGCCGACCCCGGTTACGGCCCCGCGACCCTCTCCGGCAACGCACGCATCACCGATGCCCAGCGAGCCCGCCTGGAGGGGCGTTCCCCGATCATCGAGCCCGGGATGCAGCCGGCCGCGCTCACGGCACTGCTCGGGCTGCTCCTCTCGAGTACGGCGGCCGTGGGCTCGTACGCCCTTCTCCTCCCGCTCGTCGTCCTCCAGGCGGTCACCGCGGCGGGCTGGTTCCGCCTGAACGGCATGTGGCCCGCCCGCCAGGGCATCGCGCTGGCCTTCCTGGGCGCGCTGGTGGCCGACGTCGCCCTGCTGGCGGCGGGCCGCGAGCACGGACCGGCGGCCATCCTCGGCACGCTCGGCGTCTGGGTCCTGCTCTCCCTGGTCCTGCAACTGCGCTCGCACGCGGACCCGGACGAGCGGATGTACGGCCTGATGGCGACGGTCGCCTCGGCGGCGCTGTCGATCCTCGCGGCCGGTTACCTCGCGGCCGACACGGACGCGGTGTCCGTGGGCGCGGCGGCGGTGGCGGTGGCGCTCCTGGCCCGCGCCCTCCCGCTGCCCACCCCGGCCTCGCTGGTGGTCGCGCTGCTCGCGGCGGCGGGGGCGGGCATCGCGGTCGGCGGCATGACGGGCTTCGGTACGAAGGGCGCCCTCCTGGGCGCCGCCGCGTCCCTCTGCGCCCTCATCGGCCACCGCGTCGCGAGCTACGACTACCCGTCGAAATTCGTCCACTTCACAGCGGGAGTGGCCCTGCCCCTGACGGCAGCGGCCCCGGCGGTGTACGTACTGGGCCGAGCGCTGGGGTAGTCGTGGCCCGTTCAGGGCCGACGCGGGGGTCCGGGGGCGGCAGCCCCCAGTGGACGGCGCAGACAACACCGCCCGCCCCTGTCACAGGTGATCAACAATCCCCCTGGCCCAAGCCCCGCAGGGTTACGCTCCGAAACGGCGGTCACTAGTCCGTCGTAGACCAACGTTGTCGGCCGGGTGGGGGAAGTACGGAATGCGCGCCCTGCGAATACTTCTGATCGTCGTCGTGATCCTGGGCGGCCTCTTCGTGATCGCCGACCGCGTCGCGGTGCACTTCGCCGAGAACGAGGCCGCCGACAAGGTGAAGGCGACCGAGAGCCTCGCCTCCACCCCGGATATCTCCATCAAGGGCTTCCCGTTCCTCACCCAGGTCGCCGCCGGCAAGCTGGACGACGTACGCATCGGCATCAAGGACTACGAGGCCGACACGGGCGACACCACCGCCGGCGCCCCGAAGAGCATCCGCATCGACGACCTCCAGGCCGACATGAAGGGCGTCACCTTCACCGGCGACTACAGCTCAGCGACCGCGTCCACCGCGACCGGCACCGCCACCATCGCCTACGACGAGCTGCTGAAGGCCGCCAAGTCCCAGCCGACGCAGATCATCCCCGGCGTCAACGCCCAGGTCGTGGGCCTCTCCGACGGCGGCAGCGGCAAGATCAAGGTCGACGTCAAGGTCACCGTCGCCGGCGCCTCGCAGACGTACCCCGTGCTCAGCACCGTCACCGTCGACGGCGACACGGTCAAGGTGCACGCCGACAACCTGCCCAAGCTGGTCGTCGACCTCGCCGATGCCCGGATCCGCTCGATCACCGACTTCCAGCAGACCATCGACCGGCTGCCGGGCGGTGTGAAGGTGGACGGTGTGCAGGCCGCGAAGAACGGTGTGGAGATCACGGTGAAGGGTTCGAACGTCAAGCTCGCGGGGTAGGACCGGACCGTTCGGCGATGGACGGGGAGTGTCCGAAGGGCGAGACGCGGGGTCCGTACGGCAGCTGTGGTGACCGATACATCCGGCCGCGAGCCGCGCCACGACGGCCTGGAGGCTGATCGCATCCCACATCCCGGACGATCGCATCTCACGATACGACACACCGGTGACACGCCCGCCTGTCCGTCCCTACGATCGACCATTATGAAGCGACAGGCGGATCTCACGAAGCGGCGGGCAGTAGACCTGTGCCGCGTCGCCGCCATGCTCTGTCGCCCCTTCTGAGCGGAAGGCGCAGACCTCCGCATCCCCCCGCCCTGCTCAGGGCACCGGTGCGTCGCCCCCGTACGGGCGTGTGCACCCCGCAGACTCGTATGCCCCGCCGCAACTGCCCCGGAGGAGAAAGAGCATGAGCCGCAGTGACGTCCTGGTCGACGCCGACTGGGTCGAGGCCAACCTCGACGACCCGAACATCGCGATCGTGGAGGTGGACGAGGACACGTCCGCCTACGAGAAGAACCACATCAAGAACGCGATCCGCATCGACTGGACCAAGGACCTGCAGGACCCGGTCCGCCGCGACTTCATCGACCAGGAGGGCTTCGAGAAGCTCCTGTCGGCGAAGGGCATCGCCAACGACACGCTGGTGATCCTCTACGGCGGAAACAACAACTGGTTCGCGTCCTACGCCTACTGGTACTTCAAGCTCTACGGCCACGAGAACGTCAAGCTTCTCGACGGCGGCCGCAAGAAGTGGGAGCTGGACGCCCGCGAGCTGGTCGAGGACGTCCCGGAGCGCCCGGCGACCGACTACAAGGCCAAGCCGCAGAACACCGCGATCCGCGCCTTCCGTGACGACGTCGTCGCCGCGATCGGTTCGCACAACCTGGTCGACGTGCGCTCGCCCGACGAGTTCTCCGGCAAGCTGCTCGCCCCGGCCCACCTGCCGCAGGAGCAGTCCCAGCGTCCGGGTCACGTCCCGTCCGCGAAGAACATCCCGTGGTCGAAGAACGCCAACGACGACGGCACCTTCAAGTCGGACGACGAGCTCAAGGAGCTCTACGCCGAGGAGAACGTGGACCTCGCCAAGGACACCATCGCCTACTGCCGCATCGGTGAGCGCTCCGCGCTGACCTGGTTCGTCCTGCACGAGCTGCTCGGCGTGGAGAACGTCAAGAACTACGACGGCTCCTGGACCGAGTACGGCAGCCTCGTCGGCGTCCCGATCGAGCTCGGCTCCGGCAAGTAAGTCCAGCCCACCGCGACAAGCGAACAGACCCGCAGTTCCCCGACCGGCCTTCCTCCGGTCAGACCCCTCTTGGAGAAAGACATGTGTGGAGCGAAGGCCGGCGGCCCGGACGCCTCGACGATCAAGCCCGGTGAGACGACGATCCAGGGCCAGGTGACCCGCGACGGCGAGCCGGTGGTGGGCTACGTCCGCCTGCTGGACTCGACCGGCGAGTTCACCGCGGAGGTCCCGACCTCCGCGACCGGCCAGTTCCGCTTCTACGCGGCCGAGGGCACCTGGACCGTCCGTGCCCTGGTCCCCGGCGGCACCGCCGACCGCACGGTCGTCGCGCAGCAGGGCGGCCTCGCCGAGGTCGCGATCGCCGTCTGACCGACACCCCGCAAGCCAAGGGCCGCACCCCGGGCACCCACCCGGACGGCGGCCCTTCGGCATGCCCGGCCCTACCCTGGAAGCATGCTGGCCCGACGCCGTCACGTGGCCCCTGCTTGATGCGCGCCTCGCACTGCTGCGCAGGCTTCGGAGCGCTGCGCCGGACTCCGTCCGGCGGCCTTCGGCGCTGGGCGCGTGGTGATCTGGTCCTGCGGTGATCCGGTCCTTGCCCGCCTCGACGTCCCGTGTCCGACCGGTGCCGTGGCCCTACCCTGGAAGCATGCTGGCCCGACGCCGTCACGTGTATTTCGCCATGATGGGCACCTGCCTCACGCTGTTCGTCCTGGCCTGGGGAGTCGTACGCATCTGGTCGATCCCGGCGGCCGTCGCCATGTGCGTCGTTGCGATGGTCATCCCCCCGGTCGCCGCCATGGTCGCCAACCGGCGGGGCCCCGAGGACCGCTGGTGGGACGACCCCTCCGGCGACCCCAAGTCCGACGAGTGGTGGGACGAACTCGACGGCAAGAAGCGCCCCCGCTCGTAGCCGGTGCCTGTGGTTCCGGTCGGTCAGTACACCAGCGCCTGCGTCTCGTCCCCCAGTGCCTCCTGTACGAAGACCTGGGCGCCCGCGATCCGTACCCCCTCCAGGACGTCGTTCTCGGTGATGTCCCGGCGGGCCGCGCACTGGGTGCACAGGGTGACACGGCCCGCGGCGAGGACCGAGTCGAGGAGGTCGGGCAGCGGGGCGGCGTGCGGCAGCTCGAACTCGGCGGCCCGCCCCGGCAGCGCGAACCACGCGGACTCCCCGGTCAGCCACAGCGAGACGTCGACACCGCTGGCCACGGCCACCGCCGCCACCGTGAACGCCTGCGAGCACCGCTCGGGCGCGTCGGCCCCCGCCGTCACCTTGATCACGAGCTTCTTCGCCATGGCCGAATCGTAATCAACTTCCCTGCAACTCACTGCGCCGGCCATCGGTCTTCTGTGCGCGCACATATGGAATGCGCACGTCATGTTTTTCGGTGGGGGATGTCTTGCAGGTACCGCAAGAACCAGAAGAAGTTTCCGCAGCCGTGTCCGTGTCCGTGTCCGTGTCCGGCCCCGGGGTGCCTCGCCGCCGTGGCCGTACCACGGTCCTGATCGCCGTCGCCGCCGTGCTCGGTGTCGTCGCCGGTACCTGCACGGGTTACCTCGTCCAGGCGGACCGCGCCCCCGACGCGCTGCCCTCGCTCTCGCAGGCCGCGCTCCCCCAGGCGAAGGGCGACGGTCCCGAGCCGCTGTCCGCCGCCCAGGACCGCAGGATCAGGACGGACGGCGACCTGCGCAAGCTGCTGCTGAAGAAGCCGGTCGAGGCGCGGGACGCGGGCTACGCCATCGGTGCGGACGGGTGGCTGGACCTGGCCGGGTACGCGGAGACGTACGACAAGCCGGCCGGTGCCTTCGGCGACCTCGTCGCCGGCGAGTTCCGCCGGGCCGCCGTCGTCAACTGGCGGGAGGGCAGCTCGCTGTTCGTCGAGATCCGGCTGGTGCAGTTCCGCCAGGACGATGAACTCGTTGCCGCCGACGACGCGGGCGACGCCTACTACTGGGCCGGGAAGAAGCCCCACACCGACAGCTGGCCCATCCCGGGCACGGGTGACGGGATGGCGTACGTCCACAACTCGCCGGACCGCAAGGCCGGTTACACGGACGTCTACAACGGCGAGGCGCATGCCTGGCGCGGTGACATCGAGATGCAGGTCTGGGTCTCCTCCGCCAAGCCCGTCCCGAAGAAGAAGATCATGGACCTGGCCACGCGGCAGATGGAGCGGTTGTGAGCACCGAGAACCACACCGAGCGCGGGGAACCGGAGCCGGGCACGGAGCCGCGCACGGAGCCGGAGACGGACGTCCTCGTCCCCGAACTCGTCGACGGCTCACAGGAGTCGGCCCTCGCAGTCGTCGGGAAGCCGGTACGCGGGCGCCGTATCGCCGCGATCGCGGCAACCGTGCTGCTCGGCCTGGCCGTGGTCGGCGGGATCGGGTACACCGTCGTGACCGTGAACGGCGCGGACCGGGACGCGGGCGATGCCGTGTGGAACTTCCCGAAGGCGTCGGCGGAGAGGGCAGGGGGCACGGCCAAGGCCACCGGGCTCGCCGCGGCGCTCGTGCCGTACGGCCCGGACGGCTGGAGCCAGGGGCCCGACATCGGGGAGTACGGCCATGACGCGGCCTTCACCGGGCCGCAGGCGGCGGAACTGCGCAAGGAGTCGTTGAGGGGGCTGCCGCGCAAGGAGCGCGAGCCGCTGGAGAAGGCCATCGACAAGCAGCACACCAAGGGCTTGGCCATGCGCAGCTACGTCAGCACCGACGAGCAGGCGTCCGTAAACACGGACAAGGCGTCGGCGGTGAGCATCGTGCTGGCCCAGATCGAGGACAGGTCGGCGGTACGGCGCGCGTCCCGCTTCCAGAACCAATTCCTGGAAGGTCTGGGAGTCTTCCGGCCCGGCCCGTCGATCAACGGTTACAAGGACGCCCGGTGCTTCCTCTCGCCGAAGGAGGCCGGCGAGGAACTCGACAGGATCTACTGCTCCGCCTACCAGGGGGAAGTCCTGGTCACCCTCACGGCGCAGTCCGCGAAGCCGATGCAGTCGTACGCCATCGGCCGCCTGCTCCAGGAACAACTCGACCGCATCAAGGACCCGGGGGAGGCGGTATGACCGGCCGGCAGCAGGAGGAGAACACGGCACCGAGGCTCGTCCCCGTGACCCCGGAGCCCCCGCTCCTCCCACCCACCGCCCACCAAGATCCCGGGGCCGCCTCCGCGGGGAAGGAACGACGAGTGCTCCGCGCCGCGCTCCGCTGGACCGCCGCCGTGGTCGTCTTCGCGGTGGTCGGGGCCGGGACGGCGTACGGGATCGCCGGGATGAAGCGGTCGGACGTGCCCGGACTCGGGACCGCGTCGGACGGACGGTGGGACTACCCCACGCTCAGCAGGCCGCCGCTGCCTGCGGGCAGTCCGGGACCGTTCGCCGAGGAGAACAAGGCGGAGTCCCACTTCGCGGACCTGCGTGCGCTCGTGTTGCCCGCGCCGAAGGGCGCCGTCGACGACAAGGCGCTCGACGGGACGGACGGATGGCTGGCCACCAAGGGCTTCCTGGCCGAGTTCTCGTCCAAGGACGACCGGGACGAACTCGCGCAGAAGCTGACCGACGACGGCCTGCGGCACATCGCCGCGCGCGGCTGGACCACCCCGGACGGCTCCCGCACCCGGATCTACCTGCTCCAGTTCGACACGGCGACCGTCGCCGACGACCTGGTCGCGAAGAACCTGGGCGGATACGCGGCGCCCACCCGCCCGGTGGGTGGCGCCGACAGCTATGAGGAGGACGCGGACTTCCCGGACGCGGCCAAGGTCACGAACATCTCGCTGCTCGCGTACGTCGAGAAGAAGCCGTACGGCGCCGAACAGGTCAGGCAGGCGTTCCTCACGGCCGGCGACACCGTCGCGATGATCGTGCAGTCCAGGAAGGGCACCGCGAAGGCCGTCCCGTTCCAGCAGACGGTCACCTTGCAGGGCCAGCTGCTCGGCTGAGCGCGCAGGAGCGGACCTGGCCAAGAGGGCCGGGCCCCGGCCGACTAAGCTGGGGCCCGGCTCTTGTGTACTCACCCCGCTCAACCCGCTCAACAAGGAGCACCCCGTGCTTGAGGCATTCTTCGAAGCCCTGCTGGTCCTGGTCTGCGTCGGCGTCCTGGGCTTCGCCTACCTGACCGTGAAGAAGCTGTACCAGGGCCAGCGCTGACCCCCGTCTAGGAACCCCACCTCATGATCGAGATCCCGTCCGACCTCCACAAGGACCTCGTCCCCCTCGCCTTCCTGCTCGGCGACTGGGCGGGCGCGGGCGTCCACGACTTCCCCGGCGACGAGAAGTGCAACTTCGGGCAGGAGGTCAGCTTCACCCACGACGGCCGCGACTTCCTGGAGTACCGGTCCCACACCTGGGTCCTGGACAACGACGGGAACAAGGTCCGCCCGCTGGAGTCGGAGTCCGGCTTCTGGCGCGTCGACGCCGAGCGCAAGGTCGAGGTGACGATGACCCGCGACGACGGCGTCATCGAGATCTGGTACGGCGAGCTCGCCGCCCAGAAGCCGCAGATCGACCTGGTCACCGACGCGGTGGCCCGCACGGCCGCCTCCCGCCCCTACAGCGGCGGCAAGCGCCTGTACGGCTACGTCAAGAGCGACCTGATGTGGGTCGGCGAGAAGCAGACCCCGGACGTCGAGCTGCGCCCGTACATGTCGGCCCACCTGAAGAAGGTCGTCACCCCCGAGGACGTCGAGCGCTGGGCCAAGGCCCTCCCGGACGACCTGCCGGACGACGGGATCGCGTTCTTCAAGTAGGCCTAGACTCGTCGGTGTGGTGAGCACCGACTGGAAGAGCGACCTCAGGCAGCGCGGCTACCGGCTGACGCCGCAGCGCCAGCTTGTCCTCGAAGCAGTGGACACCCTGGAGCACGCGACCCCCGACGCCATCCTCACGGAAGTGAAGAAGACGGCGTCGGGGGTCAACATTTCCACCGTGTACCGGACCCTGGAGCTCCTGGAGGAGCTCGGGCTGGTCAGCCACGCCCATCTCGGGCACGGCGCGCCCACGTACCACCTCGCCGACCGCCACCACCACATCCACCTGGTCTGCCGGGACTGCGAGAACGTGATCGAGGCGGACGTCTCGGTGGCCGCGGAGTTCACCGCGAAGCTGCGCCGGGAATTCGGCTTCGAGACGGACATGAAGCACTTCGCGATCTTCGGCCGGTGCCGGAACTGTTCCCTGCAGGGTTCAACTACCGAGTCGTAGGCTTGTCCCATGAAGAGCCCCCTGCTGTCCCTGCCCGGCGCCGTCCCCGCCGAGGGCCCGGACGAAGGCGTAGCCGCCCACTACGGCGACCTGTTCCGTGAGCAGCGCGCCCTCGCCGACGGCACCGGCTTCGTCGACCTCTCGCACCGCGGCGTGATCACCGTCACCGGCGAGGACCGGCTGAGCTGGCTGCACCTGCTCCTCACCCAGCACGTGAGCGAGCTGCCGACCGGCCAGGCCACCGAAGCCCTCGTCCTGTCCGCCCACGGCCACATCGAGCACGCGCTCTACCTGGTCGACGACGGTTCGACGGTCTGGGCCCATGTGGAACCCGGCACCCAGGACGCGCTGATCGCGTACCTGGAGTCGATGAAGTTCTTCTACAAGGTCGACGTCGCCGACCGGACGGACGAGTTCGCGGTCGTCCACCTGCCGGCCGGTTCGATCGCGGAGGTCCCCGAGGGGGTCGTCGTACGCGAGACGCCGTACGGCCGTGACCTGTTCCTGCCGCGCGCGGACCTGGAGTCCTTCGCCGAGAAGGCCGGTCCGCCCGTCGGGATCCTCGCCCTCGAGGCCTTCCGCGTCGAACAGCACCGGCCCCGCCTCGGCTTCGAGACCGACCACCGCACCATCCCGCACGAACTGGGCTGGATCGGCACCGCGGTCCACCTCCAGAAGGGCTGCTACCGCGGCCAGGAGACGGTCGCCCGGGTCCAGAACCTGGGCAAGCCCCCGCGCCGCCTGGTCTTCCTGCACCTGGACGGCAGCGAGGTCCATCTGCCCACCCCGGGCACCGAGATCCGGCTCGCCGACGAGGACGCCGACGGCCGCAAGATCGGCTTCATCACGACGTCCGTACGCCACCACGAGCTGGGCCCGGTCGCCCTGGCCCTGGTGAAGCGGAACGTCCCGGTGGACGCCCGGCTGGTGGCGGGGGAGACGGCGGCGGCACAGGAGACGGTCGTCGAGCCGTAGGGCCCCGGCGGAGTCGAGTCCTGGATTGCCACCGGTACTAGATCTCCACCGGTACTAGATCTCCACCGGTACTAGATCTCCACCAGCACGGTGAACGGGCCGTCGTTCGTCAGGGACACCCGCATACGTGCCCCGAAGCGGCCCGTGGCCACCGTCGCGCCCAGCGAGCGCAGCTGGGCGACGACCTCGTCGACGAGGGGCTCGGCGACATCGCCGGGGGCGGCGGCGTTCCAGGTGGGGCGGCGGCCCTTCCTGGCGTCGCCGTACAGGGTGAACTGGCTGACGACGAGCAGCGGGGCGTCGACGTCGCTGCACGACCTCTCGTCCTGGAGCATGCGGATCGACCAGAGTTTGCGGGCCAGTTGGGCCGCCTTCTCCTTGGTGTCCTCGTGCGTGACCCCGACCAGGACGCACAGCCCCTCGCCGGTGATCTCCCCGACCGTCTCGCCGTCCACGACGACGCTCGCGCCGTCCACCCTCTGCACCACAGCTCGCATACGACCATCATGCCGGGCGGTCCGGAGCGGACCGTGCGCGGGTTTGTTTCTGATGCTTAACCGGCCATCTGGGGCTGTTCGGGGGCACTCGGTCACATAGCGGCCACTTGGGGTGGCACGATGCTTCCCACACGCCGGTCGAGGGGACGGTTGAGGCACATGAGCACACCGAGCACCGGGCAGCAGCCCGTCTCGTGCGCGGGAGAACGGACGGTGGCCCGTCCGCCCGCACAACGCACCGACAGCCCGTGCGACCGGGGCGGTGCGGCGGGCGGCACGGGCGGTCCGCAGCGGTCCGTCGACCCGCCCGAGCACGACCTGGCCGTGCTGAGCCTGGCGGAGCTGCGCACCCTGCGCCGGGACGCCCAGCGCGACGAGGCCGATCTCAGTTACGTACGGCGGCTGCTGCAGGGCCGTATCGACATCCTGCGCGCGGAACTGGCGCGCAGGTCACCGGCGGGCGCGGCGTCCGTGGTCGACCGGCTCCCGGAGATCCTGACCGACGCCCCGGCCCGGCACCGCTCCTCGGCCCGCCATGTCACGCTGGGCACACCGCACAACGAGGAGTACCGCCGTCTCGCCGCCGACATGCTCGCCGAGGTCGAGCTGTCCGACCTGGCGGCGCGCACGGACCTGGAGTTGAACACCGCGATGGGCCGACTCGTGCGGTACGAGCAGCAGGTCTCCCGGCGCCGGCAGCGGCTGCAGCGGACCACGGACGACTGCAGCGCGGAGATCACGCGCCGGTACCGTGAGGGGGAAGCGCAGGTCGACGACCTGCTCCTGTGACGACTCCGGAGGGCCAGTGCCGATGTCCGAGCCCGTCGTGCCTGCCGCCGCTCCGCCTGTCATACCGCCCCTTCCGCCTGTCGCACCGCCCGTTCTCGCCGAGGTCGTACGCTCCGGATTCGTCGAGGGCAGGCACCGCGGCAGCCTCGTGCTCCTGGCGGCGGACGGGACGGTGGACCTCGCGCTGGGCGATGTGACGTCCCCAGTCTTCCCCCGCTCCTCCAACAAGCCGATGCAGGCGGCGGGCGTCCTGCGCGCGGGCCTGGAGCTGTCGGGGGAGCGGCTGGCGCTGGCGGCGGCCAGTCACTCGGGCGAGCCGTTCCACCGCGAGCTGGTCGCCGCGATGCTGCGCGAACACGGCCTGACCGAAGCGGACTTGCAGTGCCCGCCCGACCTTCCCCTGGACGGGGAGGAGCGGGAGACCTACCTGGCCTCCGGCGCCGTACGCTCCCGGATCGCCATGAACTGCTCCGGCAAGCACACGGCGATGCTGGCCGCGTCGCTCCACCGCGGCTGGCCCCTGAAGACGTACCTCGACCCCTCCCACCCCCTCCAGCAACTCATCCACGGCGTCGTGGAAGAGGCGTCGGGCGAACGGGTCACGGCCACCGCCACGGACGGCTGCGGCGCCCCCCTCCTCTCGCTCAGCCTGACCGGCCTGGCCCGCGCCTACCGCACCTTCGTCCTGTCCCCGCCCACCACCCCGGAACGCCGCGTCGCGGACGCCATGCGCGCCCACCCCGAGTACGTCGCCGGCACCCACCGCCACGACACCTGGCTGATGCGCGATCTCCCGGGCGCCCTGTCGAAGATGGGCGCGGAGGCGGTCCAGGCGCTCGCCCTCCCCGACGGCCGAGCCCTGGCCTTCAAGATCGAGGACGGAGCGCCCAGGGCTCTGCGGCCGGTGCTGGGGCGGGCGTTGGGGCTGATGGGGGTGGACGGGGCGGTGGCGGAGCGGATCGGAGCCGTACCGGTGCTGGGAGGGGGGCGGGAGGTGGGGGAGATCCGAGCGGTGTTCTGAGCACGGCTGGTGCGCATGGGGCGCTGGCGCCTCATGCCCCCTGGCGCTCGCGCGCACCGTGAAATCCCCGCGACACCCTCCCCACCGTCCGCCTACCGTGATCCCATGAGCCGAGCCGCTGACATCGACGTCCGTCCGGTCACCGAAGGGGAGTTCCCCGAGTGGATACGGGCGGTGAACACCGGTTTCCTGCGTCCGCCGACCCCGTCGGAGGCCGAGCTCGAGGCCCGGCGCGGGCAGTTCGAGGCCGGTCGCTATCTCGGGGCCTTCGACGGGGACCGCTGCGTCGCGACGTTCCGGTCCTTCGCCCAGGAGGTCACCGCGGTCGGCGGCGCGTCCGTGCAGGCCAACGCGGTCTCCGGCGTCACCGTCACCGCCACCCACCGCCGCCGCGGACTGCTCACCCGCATGATGACCCAGGACCTCGCGACCGCCAAGGAGCGGGGCGACGTCGTGGCGACGCTCATCGCCGCGGAATACCGGATCTACGGCCGCTACGGCTTCGGCCCCGCCACCACCTCCACCGAGTGGATCGTCGACGTCCCCCGCACCGGCCTCGACCCCCGCTGGTCCGGCCCGGCCGACGGCGCCCGCGTCGACCTCGTGGACGGCGACGACGTACGGAAGATCGGCCCCGAACTCCACGACCGCTTCCGCCGCGTCACCCCGGGCGCCGTCAGCCGCGGCGACTGGTGGTGGCAGCTCAACACCGGCGCCGTCCGTGTCGACCCGAAGTGGACCGAGCCGTTCTTCGCCGCGTACCGGGCGCCGGACGGCACGCTGGAGGGCCTGGTCGCCTACGAGGTGGACGACAAGTGGGGCGACGCGGGGCAGCCGCTGGACACGGCGACCGTACGGGGCATGATCGCGACCACCCCGGCCGCCGAGCGGGCCCTGTGGTACCACCTCTGCTCGATCGACTGGGTGACGCAGGTGAAGACCGGCCAGCGCGCCCCGGACGACCTGCTCACCGACCTGCTCCCCGACCCGAGGGCCGCCCGCGTCGTCTCGCAGGCGGACTGGCTGTGGGTGCGGATCCTGGACGTCGTACGGGCCATGGAGGCGCGGACGTACGAGGGTACGGGCTCGCTGGTGCTGGAGATCACCGACCGCGCCGGTCATGCGGGCGGCCGCTACCGGCTGGAGGCGTCACCGCAGGGCGCGTCCTGTACGCCGACGCGGCAGAGCGCGGAACTCTCCCTGGACGTCTCTGAGTTGGCGGCGCTGTGGCTCGGCGACCAGTCGGCGGTACGGCTGGTGTCGCTCGGGCGGGTCCAGGAAGAACGAGCGGGCGCCGGCCGGTCGGCCGACGCCCTGCTGCGTACGTCCAGGCGCCCTTGGTGCCCGGACATGTTCTGAACCTCCTGACCCTCGACGGCAGTTGATCTCTGATCTCTCATCCGTAGCTGTGCTGTTCAGTTGTGACTGTGCTGATGGAGCTGTTCAGTTGTGGCTGTGCCGGTGCGGCTGTTGAGCCGCCGATGTTGAGTTGTCGATGTTGAGTTGTGACAGTGCGCTTGGTGCAGACTGACCGGGCTCCCGGCTCCCCTCCGGAAGGGAGCCCGGTCAGCCGAACCGGGTTCGGCCGACGCGAGGTCAGCCCGACTGGGCCAGCAGCATCACGAGGATGACCGCTCCCAGTCCGCTGATGACGGTGTTCTTGGCCTTGAGCCCGATGGACAGCGCGAGGAACGCGATGATGCCCATCGGCCCGTACTTCCACTGGACGAGCTGCTCGAATCCGAAAGCGAGGGCGGCGACGGCGAGGGCTACGAGCGGCATGACGGTCCCTCCTTCGGGACGGGAGGAGGACCCCTGTGGCCAAGCCTCCGGATGTTCCGACCATGTTGTTCAACGTTGCTGAAGCTTGCTCAAGTTGGTGACCAACTTCACTGTACTTATCTCCGCTTGGAAGCGGCTTATAACCACCTTCTCTGGAACTGCCGAAAGATGGCGGGAAGTTGTAGTGTTTGGTCGTGGACCCCCAACACGCCGCCGTCAATGGGCGGAAGAGGTCACAGCGGTCACAGAAGTCCCACAGAGAGGTGGCCGACGAGCTGCGTGCCCGGATCAGGTCGGGCGAGCTCCGTCCTGGCCAGCGCATGCCCACGCAGGCCAGGCTGGCCGACGAGTTCGGCGTCGAGCGCGGTGCCGTACGCCAGGCGCTGCGCATCCTGCAGTCTGAGCACCTGCTCACCAACGTCTCCAAGGGCGCGCCCGCCACCGTGGCCCCCGACCTGGGCCTGGGCGCCACACCGACCGGCCCCGGAGCCCCGCCGTTGCCCACCATGGTGGCGCTGGCCCCGCGCATAGCGGCCGCGTTCGCGGAGCCCCACGTCGAGATAGACGCCCTGTGTCTCACCTCGGTGTCCCTGACCCTCGCGATCGGCGAACCGCTGCGCCAGATCCACGCCGGACAGCTGAAACCGGCCAAGGTCGACGTCCGCGTCCTGCTGCCCAGCAGCGACATCGAGCTGGCCTTCCCGACGCCCGTGGACGCGGCGATGGACGGCCGGCTGCAACGCCGCTGGGTGTCCCACCGCAACGCCCAGGTCCAGGTCCTGCGGCACAACCTGCTGGCCCTGCGCGCCACGCACGGCATCGATGTCGAGGTCACTTTCCGCTCGCTGCCCTTCACCCCGCCGGTGAAGCTGTACCTGCTCAACGGGGTGGAGTCCCTCTTCGCGTACTACACGGTCACTCGCCGCGAGGAGGAGATCGACCACGAACCCTTGGAGATGTACGACGCGGAGGGCACCCAGTCCATGCTGTTCGCCTTCGAGCAGGGGGCCGACCTGCGGGACACGACCTTCGTCGAGCAGTCGTACCTGTGGTTCAACGCGCTGTGGGAGACGATCAGTTCGGAGCTGTTACTCACGAACTGACCGTCTCCCACAGCGATGGACACCGGCCGCCGGGACGGGCTCCGCTCATAGAGCGGGTCCGGCGACCAGCAGGGCCAGGACGACGGCGCCGACGGAGCTGACCGTCGGGTTCTTCGCCTTGATGCCTATGGTGAGCAGCGTCAGGCCGATGATCCCGGTGACGCCGTACTTCCACTGGACGGTCTGCTCGACGCCGACGACGAAGACGGCGGAGAGGAGGGCGAGGACGGGCATGGTGGTTCCCCCTTCAGGCTTCGCGGGCGGGACGGTGCGGCGGTGCGGTGGGGGGTGCGGAGGCGGGACGGGCGGAGTGGACGGAGTTGAGGGAGGCCGATTCGAACGAGGAGGCAAACCTTCCGCCAACTCTTCCAAGTTGGCAACCAACTCTGACTAAGTAATCCCCACTTGGTCCCTACTCATAAACAAGTCGCCAACAACTCCCAGCAGATGGATCCGAGTTGTAGCGTTTGGTCGTGACCCAGGAGAACGTGGCAGTGAACGGCAGCAGAAGGTCCCCCCAGGAGATCGCCGACATCCTCCGCGAACGCATCCGCACCGGCGACCTCAAGGCCGGCGACCGCCTGCCGACCCAGGCGGAACTGGCGGACGAGTTCGGCGTGGAACGGGGGGCGGTGCGCCAGGCCCTGCGGACGCTGCAGGAGAGCGGCTTGCTCACCAACGTGAGCAAGGGGAGCCCGCCCCGCATCGCCGAGTCCGTGCCGGTCATGGGCGGGCCGCAGCCGACGATGGTGGGTCTGGCGCCACGGCTGGCGGAGGCGTTCGCGGCGCCGCAAGTGCGCGTGGACGCCGCATGCCTGACTTCCGAGACCCTGATGCTGGCGCTCGGTGAACCCCTTCGGCGTATCCACGCGGGCGAGATACGCCCGAAGTCGATCGACGTCCGCCTCCTGTTGCCGTCGCGGGAGATCAACCTCGCCTTCCCGGTCCCGGTGGAGGGCCGCGGCGACGACGATCCCGTCCATCAGCGCTGGCTTTCCCAGCGCAACGCCCAGGGGCAGGTGCTCGAGCACAATCTCCGGGCGTTGCGGGCCACTCACGGCATCGACGTCCATGTCACGTTCCGGGCACTGCCGTTCACGCCGCCCATCAAGCTTTACCTGCTCAACGGCAGCGAGGCGCTGATCGCCTACTACATGATCACCAAGAGGGAGGAGGAGTGGGGCAGCGAGACCCTGGACATGTACGACGTCCTGGGCAGCGAGTCCCTCCTCTTCTCCTTCGAACAACGGACCGGTCAACGGGACGCCGCCTTCGTCGAGCAGTCCCAGAAGTGGTTCAACGCCCTCTGGGAAACCATCACCACGGACCTGACACTCTCCTAGTGACTTCTGATACGACGCAGACTGAACTGGTGGCTGCAGAAGCAGAGAACTTGCGGAACCTGATCGCTGAGGCGCGGGTCGTGCTCTGGGACTTCGACGGGCCCATCTGCCGCCTGTTCGCGAGGCACTCGGCGGAGGACGTCGCGGACGGTCTGGTGGAATGGCTGGAGGGCCAAGGGCTGCACAGCCTGCTGAGCGCCGAGGAGCGGGAGTCCCTGGACCCCCACGTCGTCCTGCGTGCTGTCGACCGTCGGCATCCCGGCAGCGACCTGGTGGCCGAGTTGGAGGAACGCCTAACCCAGGAAGAGCTTCGAGCGGCGTCGACGGCGATGCCGACCGCTCATGCCGATCCGCTCATCCAGACCTGGAAAGCGGTCGGCTCCCGCCTCGCGATCGCCACGAACAACTCGCCCCTGGTGGTCCGCAAATACCTGGCGGGCCGCGGGCTCATCTCATGCTTCGCCCCCCACATCTACGGCCGGACCCAGGAGCTCCAACACCTCAAGCCCGACCCCCACTGCCTCAACCAGGCCCTGCGGGCCATGGGAGTGGCGGCGTCGGCCGCACTGATGATCGGGGACACCCCTTCGGACTTCATCGCCGCGCGCACCGCGGGCATTCCGTTCCTGGGCTATGCGCGTAACTCACGCAAGGAGAAGTTGCTGCGCGAAGCCGGGGCCACGTCGATCGTGGCTTCCCTGGCACCGGTCCTGACAGCGGTCCGGAATCAGGCTTGAACCATTAGCACCGTGAACATGAGCGCGGCACCTACGGCCAAGCCGGTGTGCTTGGCCCGCACGCCGACACCGACCATGGCCAGAAGCAGTACACCGAGCAAACCGAGCCTCGCCTGCGCTGTCATTCCCAGAGCCAGAGCGAGGAGTTCTTGAAGGATCGGCCCTCGGAGCATGGCCCACCTCCCCTCCATCTGCGGCACATTTTCGCAAGTGCCGGTCCAATTGGACTGCTTGCCTGAAGGTGGTCTCCCCTGGGTGGGTGATCGTCTAACCAATCTGCCACAATGGCGGACCAGTTGGCTGGATCTGGTTTGGCGTTGGACTGGCAGCGGTACGGTGGGACCGTGGACGAACAGCAGGCCAGTGAGGGCGGCGGGCGGGAGTTCCAGCGAGTTGCCGACGAACTCCGCTTCCGGATGACGAATGGAACGTATCCGGAGAAATCTTTCCTTCCTTCGCAACGCGACCTCGCAGAGGAGTTGGGCGTCTCCCGGGACACCGTGCAGCGCGCTTTGCGCGAACTGGTCGACGAGGGCTGGATCGAGTCCAAGCAAGGCAGCGGGTCGCGAGTGATCAAGACCCAGCGCATACAGTCCTCGGCCCCCAAGGCCACCAGATCGCGCCGGGGTATGACGCTCGAATTTCTTGTCGGCGAGGCCTTCGAGCAGTCCGAAGTGACGCTGGACGTCTATACGCTGACGTCGGAGTCCCTGTACTGGCTCATCCAGCAGCAGGCGCATCGCATCCGCAGTCGTTACATCAGCCCGCAGCGCATAACCCTGCGCATGCTCCTGCCCGCGGAACAGCAGACTCTGCCCTACCCGCGAGTCAAGGGCGATCCGCAGGACACGCGCCTTCGCGAGCGGCTGCACGACATCACGGAGCGCCACACCAGGTCCCTGCGTGAGTCCCTGGGTGCGTTGAAGACCGAGGGATGGGTGCCGACCGTCGAAGTGGAGATCCGACGGGCGCCTCTGACCCCGACCTTCAAGCTCTACATGTTCAACGGCATGGAAGCGCTGCATGGGCCGTATGAGGTGATCGAGCGGAACATCGCCCTCGACTCGGGGGAGGAGATCACTGCGCTCGATGTGCTGGGGCTCGGTGCGACCCTGACGCATCACATCAAGGACGAGGACCCCGACTCGGCCGGCAGCATCTTCGTAGACAGTATGCAGAAATGGTTCAATTCGGTCTGGGCACTGTTGTCCGAGTAGACCTAGAGATGCATAGACGTTACAAGCTGTCCCACGGAAGGCAATGCGAAGTCCTGTAGTATCCCCGCACCGAGCACTGAATAAACCGTGCCGTGAACAAGCTCCGGCTTTGGTGCGTATGGGATGGCTACAAGCCGAACCTCGACGGGCTCGCACACCTGTGCTGCAGAAGGGTGGCAAACCACTCTCGTGGCCGCTCTTGCCTCGGTCTGAAGTGCGATGAGGCAGGCTTCTGTTTACCTTTTGCCCTAAATGTCCCATCTCTTCTCCGGAGCGGCCCGTGGGCGCACCACCTGTTCCCCGGCACTTTGTCAGGGAACATGCCGACGGCGACCGGCTTGGTGCCGCCTACCGATCCTTCGTGCAAGCCGCTGAAGCAGGGCAGGCGGCCAGCGGCCACCACAACCGGAACTACGTAGTACCGCTGCCGGAGAACCTGGCCCGCCTGGTCGGACGTGAGCCGGGCACCGCTGTGACCGTCCGAATTCGACGCTCCGACGCCCTGCCTGTGGTGATCAGAACCTGGCGAGACGAGGCCGCCATCCTGCGTGCGATTCGTGGCGTCCTGCCTAACGTGCCCGAGTGCTTGGTCAAAGGGGACGGGTTCGCCATTCACAGTTATGTCGAGGGGGTGCCGCTCTCAAGCGTCTGTGGGAACAGCAAGCCCGTCGACACGCTCCTGATAGGGGCTCTGACCGGGTTGCTCGCCCAGATGGCGCAAGTGCGCCGCACAGCACTCCCGGCGCTGCCCGACGCGTGGCCGGCCAACCTCACGGACAGTCAAGGCTTCCTGCGGACGCTCGCCCACTTGGCCGACAGGCAAATCCGTCAGCCCAATTGGTCGGTGTTCGGTGGTCTGTTCGCGGCGCTAGGCATTCCCGAAGATGCTCTGCTCAGGATGGCCGAGCGCGTGCCTGCCATGTCTCGGCGGCCGTACAGCTTGCTGCACGCCGACCTCCACCGCGACAACGTGATCATTTCATACGGAGCTCCTGACCCGCTCATCTGTGTCGACTGGGAACTCGCGACCTATGGTGACCCGCTGCACGATCTGGCGACGCATCTGGTCCGAATGCAATACCCCCTCCATCAATGGGACGAGGTCATCCATGCGTGGGCGCAGGCCATGCAGCGGATCCGCCCCGCCGCGGTCAACGGCCTGGGCAAGGACCTCGACCGGTATCTGGCCTTCGAACGCGCGCAGTCCGTGTATCCGGATGTGATGAGGGCCGCACGGTCACTGGAAGAGTCGTTCACTCAGAAGAGGCTGGACGAGGCGACGGCAGAAGTGCGCAGGGCGTTGGAAGCGGCAGCCGCGCCGCTCCGCTTGGCGAGCGTACCGAGTGAGCGTGAGATCGAACGAGCCCTATTCCGCTGGTTGGCGTCGCGCGGTGACAACGGCATCAGCGGTGGGGACTGGATCTCGAGGGCATTCGATTGGAGACAGGACCGGCGCGTTCATGAGCACGGCGCCTTTCCGGTGTCCGCCGTACGGGAGGCGCTGCGGGCGGAAGGAGCCGCACCGGCGGGCCGGGTGTTCAAGGGAACGGCGCATCTCAACACGGTCGTCTGCGTGCCGGGTGTGAACTTTCCCGTGGTGGTGCGCCGCAAACTGCCCGGGGTCTGCCGGAGAGAACGCAGCTTCCTCAGTGAGCATGCTGTACTCCGCGCGATCGAGAGCACAAACGGCAAAGTTGCCGCGCCGAAAGTGCTCGCGCTCGGTGAGAGCTACCCCAACGACACCTTTGCCATCCATACGTACGTCGGACCGCATGACGTCGACCGGCCTCCCAACCACCCTGTGCACGGTCTGCTGCCCCATGAGGCGGACGGTCTCGTGGACCAGTTGTGCGCCTTGACAGAGGTTGACTACACGGCGGTTGACCCGACAGCAGGCGAGGGCGGGTTCTTCTCCTGGCTCAGGGAGCAACTCGTCACGATCGTTGCCGGGCTCCCGAAAGAGTCACGGCAACTGGCCCGCCTGCTTGGTCTGCCCGACGCGATCCGCCTGAAGCAGATCCTGTCCAGGCACCAGGTGAGTGATCGCAAACCGACCCTGCTGCACGGTGATCTCAACCCGTGGAACCTGGTTCGCCGCGACGACAGTCTGGCATTGACCATCATCGACTGGGAGATGGCGCTTGTCGGCGACCCGCTCTACGACTTGGTGCGGCACATGCACCTGACGCCGACACGGCCCGAGATCCGCAGCCGGATGTTCAGTCGCTGGGAACGCCGACTGTCTTCCGAGTACACCGTCGACTGGAGAACGGACTGGCGGGTCTATCGATGGATGGAAGTCGTCCGGTCCGCATATGTCGACCTGGACCGCCTGGTGACCGGGGCCGGTCTGGACGCCCCCAATGTCAGGCGTGCGGTCGACTCCTACGCGATGACGCTGGCGGCGGCCACGGCATCGCTGGGTCTGCCAGTGCGCCAGACGGCCAACCCGTATCTTGCCCGTGCCCTCGCCTGAGAGGACCATGACTACACCGAAAAGCGCTCGACTCGCATGCCGGAGCGGCCATGGCAACGAAGCCTCGCTTGGGGCGTTGGTTGATGCGACATCGACAGCGCTGGGAGCGCCCGGTCACTCGAACACTGTTGCTCGGCATCTTCGTCACCGGCCTCGTGGCCCAGTTCGTTCAGCCGGTTGGCGATGCCTTGGAAGGCACGGGATATCTGGGTGGCGCGTTGCTGAGCCTGGTCGGATACATCCTGTACGACCAGATAAGAGAGCTGAATGCGTCTGTCACGGCTCCTGTTCGCGCTCTCGTCAACTCCAGCGACCTCGGCACCTTCGTCAGTGAGGCCTTCCAGGCCCGGGAGGTCGAGATCAACTTCCTTGGTTACACCGGCGAGACACTGATCAACGCCCTCTACCACCGGCTGGAGGATCTCTTCGACAGTCAGGGACCCACCCGACGGGTCTCGATCCGGATGATGGTCCCGGACTTCGAGCTGCCGATGATCGTGCCGTCCAAGGTCGGCGACGACAACGCGCCCGAGGACGACGAGGCCTTCCGGCAGCGGATAGAGCAGCGCTGCAGTGAGTACGACGACGTGCTGTCGGACCTGGCCGCCAGGCTCACGGCCACGGGCCGCCTGAGGGTCACGTGCGAATACCGCCTCTACCCTGGCATCCCCCGCGACAAGATCTGCATCTTCAACCGCAAGCAGGTGCTCCACGGCCTGTACGACCTGTCCGCACGGATGCACTACATGGGGACCGAGTACTACGACCCCAAGGGCTTCAGAACCGACCTCAACGTGTGGTCCCTTGACGGCACGACCGCCGCGTCGACGGCCGTCGCCACATGGAACAAGCACTTCGACGACCTGTGGACGCTGGCGGCCGTACCGAGGTGGGGACGCCGGGCGGCGGCCTGACGGCAGGCGGCCGTCCGGGGCGCAATGCGTACCCTCGACGCCATGAGCGAGCCCGGCCTGCGTGAGCGCAAGAAGCAGCGGATGTTCCACGACCTCTCCGAGACGGCCATCCGGCTGTTCCTGGAGAAGGGCTTCGACGCCGTGTCCGTCGCCGAGGTCGCGGCCGCCGCCGAGGTCTCGAAGCCGACGCTGTTCCGGTACTTCCCGACCAAGGAGGACCTGGTTCTGCATCGGATCGCCGATCACGAGCAGGAGGCCGCCCGCATCGCCGTCCAGGGGCCCACGCCGCTCGCCGCCCTGCGCCGGCACTTCCTCGACGGGCTCGAGCGGTCCGACCCCGTCACCGGGCTCAACGATCACCCTGCCGTCCTCGCCTTCCACTCCCTCCTCTACGGCACCCCCTCCCTCGTCGCCCGTGTCCACACCTACCAGGAGCGGTCCGAGGCCGCGCTCGCCGAGGCGCTCGGGGGAGGGCTGGAGGCTCGGCTCGCCGCCGGGCAGATCGTCGCCGTGCAGCGGATCCTCGCGCTGGAGAACTGGCGGCGGATCGCGGCCGGGGAGTCCGTCGAGGAGGTGCGGTCGGATGCCACGCGGGCCGCCGAGCGGGCGTTCGACATGCTGGCCGCGGGTTTGCCCCGGTTCGCCTGAGCGGTTCACGCGCGCGAGATTCGGTAAGAAATTTAACTCGGTCACGTTTTCTCGCGTACCCTCGTCCCCATGACGTCAGCCGACCCCGCCCTGAAAGAGTCCCTCCACCACGAGCGCGCCCATCACGACCGCTGCCGTACCGCCCTCGGCGCCATGGTCGACGGCGCACAGGAACACGTCGTCACCGGCGAGGACGTCTCCGCCTCCGGTGCCGACGCCGAGGTGCTCGGGTACCGGCTGAGGAGTCAGGCCAAGGCGATGCGCGAGCTGCCCGAAGGGCCCCTCTTCTTCGGGCGGTTGGACTTCTCGGCCGACGCCGGTGACCACTCCGGGCAGAGCTACCACATCGGGCGGCTGCGGATCACCGAGGCGCCAGCCGCCCCGCCGCTCGTCGTGGACTGGCGTGCGCCCGTCAGCAGGGCCTTCTATCAGGCGAGTGCCCGGGATCCGCAGGGCGTCGCGGTCCGGCGGCGGTTCGGGTGGGCGGCCGGCAGCCGGGGCGACTCCGCCGATCTCACCGGGCTGGAGGACGAGCATCTGGGGAAGGGGGAGTCGCAGGTCAGCGGGATCGTGGCGCGTGAGATCGAGCGGCCCCGGGTCGGGCCCATGCGGGACATCGCGGCCACCATCCAGCCCGAGCAGGACGATCTCGTACGGGGCGGGATCGGTCTGTCGGTGTGCGTGCAGGGGGCTCCCGGCACCGGCAAGACCGCCGTAGGGCTGCACCGCGCCGCCTACCTCCTCTACACCCACCCGCAGCGCATCCGACGCGGTGGACTCCTCATCCTCGGACCCAACCGCACCTTCCTGACGTACATCGGCGAAGTGCTGCCCGCCCTGGGCGAGACCGGCGTCCGGCAGTCCACCCTTCAGGAGGAGATCGGCCGGCATCCGGTCACCGGGACGGACGGGGAGGAGGCCGCCCTCGTCAAGCACCAAGCGAGCATGGCCGAGGTGCTGCGCCGGGCGCTGTACGCCCACGTGTCCAGCCGGGACGTCAACTCCCTCGCGATCAAGGACGGTTCGTACCAGTGGAGGGTCGGTGCCGGCGAACTCGTCCGGATCGTCGAGGACGTGCTCGCCGAGCAGCCGCCGTACGCCGTCGGACGGGAGCGGGTACGGACCCGGGCCGTGCGGGCCCTGCAGCTGCGGGCCGAGCGGCGGGCCGGGCCGCAGACGAACGCCTGGGTGCAGAAGATCTCGCGGGCACGGGCGGTCGGCGCGTACGTCGACGCGGTGTGGCCGCGGGTGCGGCCGGAGGAGGTCGTCAGCCGACTGCTGTCCGACGCCGGTGTGTTGAGGAAGGCCGCCGACGGGCTGCTGGACGACGACGAACAGCGGGCGCTGCTGTGGGCCAAGCCGCCGCGCTCGTGGAAGTCGGCGCGCTGGTCCGCCGCCGATCTCGTCCTCCTCGACGAGGTCGCGGGACTGATCGAACACCCCGAGGGGTACGGCCATCTCGTCGTCGACGAGGCGCAGGACCTCTCCCCGATGGAGTGCCGGGCGATCGCGCGCCGGGCGCGTTTCGGTTCGCTGACCGTCCTCGGCGATCTCGCGCAGGGGACCACGCCGTGGGCCGCGCGGTCGTGGGGGACCGTCCTGCGTCATCTGGGGAAGCCGGACGCGGCGGTCGTGCCGCTGACGACCGGGTTCCGGGTGCCCGAGGCCGTCGTAGGACTCGCCAACCGGCTGCTGGAGCGGCTCGATGTGGACGTTCCGGCCGGGCGGTCCCTGCGCACGGACGGGGAGTTGAGGGTGCGGGAGGCGGCGGGGGACGTGGGCGGGGTCGTAGTGGAGGCGGTGCGTGACGCGCTCGGGCGGGAGGGGTCCGTGGGGGTGGTCGCCGCCGACACGGACGTGGAGCGGGTGGGGGCGGCGCTCGTCGCGGCCGGGATCGAGGTCGCGGGGGCGGAGCAACTGCGGGCACGGGTGAGCCTCGTACCGGCCAGTCTGGTCAAGGGACTCGAGTACGACCATGTGGTCGCCGTCGAGCCGGCGGCGATCGCGGAGGCGGAGGCGCGCGGGCTGCACCGGCTGTACGTGGTGCTGACCCGGGCGGTCTCGCGGCTGGACGTGGTGCACGGGCGGCCACTGCCCTTCTAGCCGGGTCATGTCTTCTAGCCGGGTTACGAGGGACAGTGGCCGTCCGCCGGTCACGCGGGGGCGTCGAGGAGAGGGATCAACTGCTCTTCCTCGTACGTGAGATGCGCCTCCAGATCCAGCGTCAGGCGCTCGACTTCGGCGCGGGCGGCGGCGGGGTCGCCGGCGGGGGCGGTGACGGCTCGGCGGAGTTCGGCGACGAGGGTGGCGATGCGGTCGTGCTCCTCGCGCAGGCGACGCAGCGCCGGGCCTGCCGACGGGTGGCGGTCCTCGACGAACGGGAACAGGGCCAGGTCCTCGCCGGAGTGATGGTGGTGCAGCCCCTGGCAGAACGTGAGGCAGTTGACGCGCAGTTGGGCGCCGAGAGTACCTCCGTCGGCGCTCATTTCCGCCCTGATCAGGGCGAGTTCGCGGCGGAAGACGTCGTGCACCACCTTGATCGCCTCGCCGGGGGAGGAGGCGTTGACGTTCGGAGGGCCCTCGCCCGCGATCTGGTGCAGCGCGACCACCGGGATGACCCGCGTGGTCTTCCTCTGGCACGCCGCCCAGCCGTCGTCGGCCTCCACCGCCCGCGCCCAGGCCTGCTCGCGCTCCCCGCCGGTCAGGACGACGGCCCGGGCCGGGTAGGTGAAAGCGCCGCTCTCCACGGTGACTTGGGGGTCGGCGCGGAGGTTGACGTACCAGTCGGGGTGTTTGTCGGCGCCACCCGCGGAGGCGATGACCAGGACGCGGTCGCCACCGTCGGGGAGGTAGCCGACGGGGGTGGTGTGCGGGCTGCCGGTACGGGCGCCGGTGGTGGTGAGCAGGAGCAGCCGGGCCTGTGCGAAGGGGCCATTCAGCCGGCCCTTGTTGGCGCGGAACTCGTCGATGATCTGTTGGTTGAAATCGTTGGGCACTCTGGCTTCTCTTCTCTCTCGTTTCCGGTGGGGAAGGCGGAGAGAAAGACGGCGGGTTCCTGGCCCGCCCTGGCCTCACTCAGAGGCCGGGCACCCAACTCGCTCACGGCACGAGGCCGACCCGGCAGTCATGGGAGGGGACGGTAGCGTCGGCCCCATGACTGACGCCAGCGAATTCCCGTTCCAGGACGTCCCCACCACCACCCTCGCCGACCTTCTCGGCCGTGACCAGGTCATGGACACCGGGATCCGTCCGCTGTGGGGGCCGGTCGGGCGGGTGGCCGGGACCGCGTTCACCGTGCGGTGCCCTCCCGGGGACAACCTCATGCTGCACGCGGCGATCCACCGAGCCGAGCCCGGTTCGGTCGTGGTCGTGGAGTCCGGCGACCTGGACTGGGCGCTGGCGGGCGGAAACGTCTGCGCGGTCGCCCAGCGGCGTGGCATAGCCGGGTTCGTGCTCGACGGTCTGATCCGCGACCTGGCGGAGGTCCGTGAGGCGGGGTTCCCGGTGTTCGCCCGGGGTGTCATCCCGATCCCGGGCACGAAGTCCGCGGTGGCGCCGCTGGGGGAGCCGGTGGTGTGCGGTGGGGTGCGGGTGTCGGCCGGGGACGTCGTGGTGGCGGACGAGGAGGGCGTGGTCGCCGTACCCGCGGCACGCGTCGACGAGATCCTCACGGCGGCCCGGGCGAAGCTCGCGAAGGAGGCCGCCGAGTCGCTGGACGAGTGGGAGTCGGCACACCGGTCCCGCATAGACAAGATCCTGGCGGAGCAGGGCTTCGAGGGCTGACGCGGGTCGCGATGCCGGTCTCGACGCTCCTCTTCCTCGATGTCGACGGCACACTGATCCCCTTCGGCGCGGCCGACCCGTACCCGTCATACACGTCCCGTCACACACGCCCGGAGACCGCCGACGCACACCCCCTGCTGAGCCGCGTGGATCCCGCCCTCGGGGCGCGGCTTACCGCCCTGGGCTGCGAGCTCGTCTGGGCGACGACCTGGCTGACCGACGCGAACACCTGCCTCGCACCGTGGCTCGGCCTGCCGCAGCTGCCCCTGGTGGACTGGCCGGACCAGGACGACACGACGGCGCCGCTGCACTGGAAGACCCGGCCGCTGGTGGCCTGGGCGGCGGGGCGTCCGTTCGTGTGGGTCGACGACGAGCTCACCGACGCCGACCGGGCGTGGGTGGCCGCACGGCACCCCGCGCCGGCGCTTCTGCATCGGGTCGACCATCGCTACGGCCTCACGGATGAGGACTTCGCAGTGCTGCAGGCATGGCTGGGACGGAGCCGGGGCGCACTCAGGGGTTGACTCACTCTGCGATCCCGTGGGCCGTCTTCGTGGGTGCGAGGCGGGTGGTGTCGATGACTCCGGTACCAGGACGGTGCCGTCGTCCTGCCCGTTCCGAGGCTGCCGTTGATGCATACGATCATGCGGCTCACCCTGGTGGCCGCACCCGCCCGAGTGGTGTGGCGCACTATTGCAAGCATGTGCTTGCAATAGTTAGCGACGGTGTTGCACAGTGGAGGCATGGCAACGCTCAACGTCGGCAATCTCGGCGAGTACCTGCGTGAACAGCGGCGCAACGCGCAGCTGTCGCTCAGGCAGCTCGCCGATGCCGCCGGGGTGTCCAATCCGTATCTGAGCCAGATCGAGCGCGGGCTGCGCAAGCCGAGCGCGGAGGTGTTGCAGCAAGTAGCCAAGGCGCTGCGGATCTCCGCCGAGACGCTGTACGTGCGGGCCGGAATCCTCGACGCGGAGCGCGACCGCGACGAGGTGGAGACGCGCGCGGTCATACTCGCCGACCCCACGCTCAACGAGCGGCAGAAGCAGGTCCTGCTGCAGATCTACGAGTCGTTCAGGAAAGAGAACGGCTTCGGGGCCGAGGACGGCGAGGCCGACGCGGTGGCCCAGACGAACGCCGCGGTCGCCGAGGCCGTGGCGTCCGGCGACGGCGCGGTGGACACCGAGGGCGACGACACCGTCGTACGACGCCCCGCCCGCAAGGGCACCGAGGCGGCCGAGAACCGCGCGGCCGGTGGACGTGAGTCCGCCGCGCGCCGCACCCGCACAGCCGGCGGCAGCGACGCCGCACCGCACGACCCGCAGCAGCCCGCCAGTTGAGCGAGCCCGCCGCGGCACCCAAAACCCTCAGCTGCACGTGATCCGGGAGGACCATCACCATGGCCATCACCGACGACCTCCGCAAGACCCTCAGCGACCCCACGCCGCTCTACTTCGCGGCCGGCACCGCCGACCTGGCCCTCCAGCAGGCCAAGAAGGTGCCCGGCCTGGTGGAGCAGTTGCGCGCCGAGGCCCCGGCCCGCATCGAGGCCGTACGCAACACCGACCCGAAGGCCGTCCAGGAGAAGGCCCAGGCCCGTGCCAAGGAGGCGCAGGCCCGCGTCAAGGAGACGCAGGAGTCCTTCCAGGCCAAGGTCACCGAGTTCATCGCCTCCCTCGACGGCGACATCAAGAAGCTCAGCTCCACCATCGACGCCGACCTGAAGAAGTTCGGCGAGTCCGCCCAGGACTTCGCGCTGCGCGGTGTCGGCGTGGCCGCCGAGTACGCCGTCAAGGCCCGCGAGACCTACGAGAAGGTCGCCGAGCACGGCGAGCAGGCCGTGCGGACCTGGCGCGGCGAGGCCGCCGAGGGCATCGAGTCCGTCGCCGAGGACGTCGAGGAACTGGCGATCGCCGTCGAGCCGAAGCCCGAGCCGGCCGCCGTCAATGAGGAGCCCGCCGCGGCCAAGCCCGCTCCCGCCGCCGCCAAGAAGACCGCCCCCGCCAAGAAGGCGCCGGTCCGCAAGCCCACCACCACCGCGAAGAAGACCACCCCGCCCGCCAAGTGACACGAACGGGTGACGAAGAACGGGCCGGGCACTCCTGGAGTGCCCGGCCCGTTCTCTGTGTAGCGGGAACGCCTGAACGGGTACGGTGACCGCGTAAGGACTAGCCGATTCGGGTGGTGGGCGTTGTGCTGATGTCGGGCTTCGCAGGGTTCATGTGGCTGCTCTACCTCGCCATGCTGGTCCTCGCCGTGGTGGCGCTCCTCATGGCGGCCCTCTTCCGCGACGACGCCTACCGCGCCGCCGACAAGCAGAACAAGGGCTTCTGGCTGATCATCCTGGGCATCGCGGTGGCGGTGAACCTGCTGATCCCGATGCTCTTCCTCCAGCTCGCCGGCCTGGTCGCCTCCATCGTCTTCTTCGTGGACGTCCGCCCCGCCCTCAAGCAGGTCTCGGGCGGCGGCTTCGGCCGCAGAAGGGGCGGCGGCAGCAGCAGCGACGGCCCGTACGGCCCCTGGAACGGCGGACGCTGAGAACTCCCCGGAGGGCAAGAAGCACTCCCCGGACGACGAGCGCGCCCCTCAGGGTCACGACAACCCTCAGGGGCCCGGCGACCGCGCTCAGCCCTCCCGGTCCAGCAGCAGCACCGCGACGTCGTCCGTCAACTCGCCCCCGTTGAGCTCGCGCACCTCGTTCACCGCGGCCCGCAGCAGCTCCTCGCCGCCCAGCCCCTCGGCGAGCAGCCGGCGCACGATCTCCACCATCCCGTCCTGCCCGAGCCGCTCCCGCCCCTGACCGACATGGCCCTCGATGAGCCCGTCGGTGTAGAGCATCAGGCTCCACTCCGGTCCCAGCTCCACCTGCATCCGCGGCCACCGGGCCCCGGGCAGCAGGCCGAGAGCCGGCCCGTTGTTGTCGTACGGCAGCAGCTTTGCGGCCCGTCCCGGCCGGGCGAGCAACGGCGAGGGATGCCCGGCGAGACACAGCCCGGCCCTCCGCCCGTCCGGTGCGATGTCCACCGTGCACAGGGTCGCGAAGATCTCGTCGTCGGACCGCTCGTGTTCGAGCACCTGCTGGAGTGTGTTCAGCAACTGGTCCCCGCACAGCCCCGCGAGCGTCAGCGCCCGCCAGGCGATCCGCAGCTCCACCCCGAGCGCGGCCTCGTCCGGGCCGTGCCCGCAGACGTCACCGATCATGGCGTGCACGGTCCCGTCCGGGGTCCGTACGACGTCGTAGAAGTCCCCGCCGAGCAGCGCACGCGAGCGCCCCGGCCGGTAGCGCGCGGCGAACCGCAGCGACGATCCGTCCAGCAGCGGGGTCGGCAACAGCCCGCGCTCCAGACGCCGGTTCTCCTGAGCCCGTACCCGCCCCTCGGCCAGCCGCCGCTCGGCGGTGTCGGAACGTTTCCGCTCCACGGCGTACCGCACCGCCCGGCTCAGCAGCCGGCCGTCCAGCTCGTCCCGGAAGAGATAGTCCTGGGCGCCCACCCGCACGGCCTCGGCCCCGCGCACGGCGTCACCGGACGGGGCCAGGGCGAGCACGGCGTGCCGGGGGGCGAGCCGCAGTACGTGCTTGAGCACGGCGAGCTCGTCCTCGTCGTCGCCACGCCCCGGCAGTGCGAGGTCCAGCAGGATGCAGTGGACGTCGTCGGTCAGCAGCCGCTCCGCCTCGGTGAGGTTGCGGGCGTGCCGGACGCGGATCGGCTTGTCGGCCGGGTCCTGCGGTTCGGGCAGGACCGCGGAGCCGCCGGGATCGTTCTCGATCAGCAGCAGCGTGAGGTGGGTGGTGGCGTTGTTGTCGACCGTGGCTTCCTTGTACGGGGACCGGTGCGTGGAGGGACCGCCGTGGGGCGCGGGCTGCGCCTGACCGCTTTCCGCGGCCGGGATCGCTCGCTGCCGCGGTATGGGTACGGGCATCGTCCTGACTTCCTTCCCTCCCCCCGAGGGCGCGGTGGGGCGAGGGACCTCGATCCACCGACGGGGACCATAGCGGTAGTCGGCGGCTGAGCGGAATGGTGTGAGCCACGTCGCCGTACACCGGCCACCGTCATATGCCGCGTTCCGTACCGCAGTTGGACAGCACACCCCACCAGGGGGAATGACGAAGGTCACGTCCACCCGAAGTTTGAACTCAACACGGCGTGCCCTGCGTCACGTGAGCCCGGTCTCAGGCGTCCGGCCGCACCACGCCCAGGATCGGCATGGACCCGGCCCCCGCGATCGTCACCGTCCGCCCCGGCCGCGGCGCGTGCACGATGGCGCCGTCACCGATGTACAGGGCGACATGGCTGGCGTCGTCGAAGTAGATGATGAGATCCCCCGGACGCATGTCCTTGATGTCCACGTGCTCGAGCTGCTTCCACTGCTCCTGCGAGGTCCGCGGAATGGGATGCCCGGCATCCAGCCAGGCCTGGGAGGTGAGCCCTGAGCAGTCGTACGACTTGGGCCCCTCGGCACCCCACTCATAGGGCTTCCCGATCTGCTGGGTGGCGAAGGCAACGGCCTTCTTCCCCGCCTCGGAAGCGGATCCCTTGATCTCATCCAGCACCCCGGTGCCGAGCCAGGCGCTCTGCGCCTTGTAAGCGGCTTCCCGCTCCAACTCGGCGAGCCGCTCCTTCTCCTTCTCCTCCAGCCGGGACTCGAGCTTCTCGGCAGCCGCGATCTGCGTCTTGATCTCCTTGCGGGCGGACTCCTTCGCCTTCCGATCGGCTTCCAGCTTCTGCCACTGCGCGGAGGCGTCCGTCGCGTACTGCTGCAAGTCCTCCTGCGTACGGGTCAGTTCCCCGATGAGCCCCTTGGCAGCCCGTTCGCCCTGCAGCACCCGCCCGGCCCCGTCCAGGAACTGTTGCGGATTGTTGCTGAGCAGCAACTGCGCCTCATCGGGCAGCCCCCCGCTCCGGTACTGCGCGGCAGCCGCGGCCCCCGCTCGCTTCTTCAACTCGTCGAGCTTCTTCTGCCCTTCGACGATCTTCTTCGCCAGATCGACGATCGCGGCGGACTGCTTCCGTGCCCGCTCCTCGGCGGCGTTGTAGGAGTCCGTGGCGACGGCGGCGTCGTGGTACAGCCCATCGAGCTTCTCCCGGACGGCCTCAAGGTCCTTGGCGGAGGCCGAAGGAGTCGGCTCCGGACTCGCGAACGCCACCCCGGGGACGGCCAGTACGGCAACCACACACGCCACGGCGGTGACCAGCAACCGACGCTTGGCCGCACCCATACCGCTCCCCCAACCTGATTTACCGTCAGTAACTTACGGGCCTGGGGGATCGTGCCACGATCAAGCGCAAAACGACAGACCCGGACCCCCGACGATCTCCCCGCCCTGTGACGAACCACCCACCCAGATCGTTCCCCCCAGGTCAGCGGCCCGGCGCCAACGCCTCCCAGGCCACCGTCACTTCACCCTGCCGCCACCGCCCGACCCCGCCCACGAGCGGCCAATCAGCGGCCAGATACCGCACCGCCTGGATCCACCGCTGCCGAGCGCCGTAAGAAGCCAGAGGGGCGGCGGTCGCCCAGGCCTGATCGAAGTCCCGCAAAAAGGCATAAACGGCCTGTCCTGGCACATTGCGGTGGATGAGCACCTTCGGCAACCGCGCCGCAAGCTCGGACGGACGCTCCAACGACCCCAGATGAGCCGCGAAGGTGACGCTCCGCGGCCCCTCCACCCCCAGAGCGACCCACACATGCCGCCGCCCGACCTCGTCACAGGTCCCCTCGACGACCAGCCCACCGGGAGCAAGCCGCCCACACAACCGCTCCCAGACGCCGGCCACCTCGTCCTCGTCGTACTGCCGCAGAACGTTGGCGGCACGAATCAGCGACACCCGACCACTCACCGGGATCTCGAACCCCCCATGCAGAAACACGAGCCCGTCCCGCTCATACCGCTTGGCACCAGCAACCCGAGCGGGCTCGATCTCGACCCCCACCACCCGTACGCCCGGCGCCACGGCCCGCAGCCGCTCCAGCAACTCCACGGCGGTCCACGGAGAGGCCCCGTACCCGAGATCAATGGCAACCGGATCACCCACGCGCCGCAGCTCCCCACCCTGCGTATGCGCGATCCACCGATCCATCCGCCGCAGCCGGTTGGGATTGGTCGTCCCGCGAGTGACGCTGCCCACAGGACGGGACACGGCGCGGCTACTCATACCGAGAGGGTATGCGCCCGCACCGGCGCAACGGCGAGAAGGGGACGTGGCAGGGGGTGTCCGCCCGCAGCGTCGGGCGTCCGACGCCGCGCACCGCCAAACAAACGGCACCGCCCGACCGAGGACGGACACCCCCCGCCGCGGCACCGACCCCCCACGGCGAGCAGTGCGCAACGCAAGCCCCCACGCAACCCGCGCAGGCCGCCGCAGGCATCACCGCCCAGGCCGACCACACGCACCGAACGCCCGAACGGTTGAGCGACCACCGGTAATGTCCAGGCAAAATTCGCCACCCCAGGAATGGGAACCCGCCCCTCCGCTGTTGCACCCCCTTGGAGGGAACCGCACACCCTCCGCCCCGGCATGCCCGCTGCAAGGAGGACCGCCAAGTGAGCCAGTACGTCAGTAGGCTCGGGCGACGCTCCCCGGCCCCGCCCACCCGCCTGAGGCTCCACCGCCGACCCCGCCGCGTAGCCATGCTCTCGGTCCACACCTCCCCGCTCCACCAGCCCGGCACCGGCGACGCGGGCGGCATGAACGTCTACATCGTGGAACTCGCCCAGCGCCTCGCGGCCATCAACATCGAGGTGGAGATCTTCACCCGCGCCACGTCGGCCGCCCTGCCCCCCACCGTCGAGCTGGCCCCCGGCGTCCTGGTCCGCCACGTCGACGCCGGCCCCTACGAGGGCCTGGCCAAGGAGGACCTCCCCGCCCAGCTCTGCGCCTTCACCCACGGCGTGATGCAGGCATGGGCCGGCCACCGCCCCGGTCACTACGACCTCGTCCACTCCCACTACTGGCTCTCCGGCCACGTCGGCTGGCTCGCGGCCCAGCGCTGGGGCGTCCCCCTCGTGCACGCCATGCACACCATGGCCAAGGTCAAGAACGCCAACCTTGCCGACGGAGACACCCCCGAACCCGCGGCCAGGGTCATCGGCGAGACCCAGATCGTGGACGCCGCCGACCGCCTGATCGCGAACACCGCCGAAGAGGCGACCGAGCTGATCCACCACTACAGCGCCGACCCCGCCAAGGTCGCGGTGGTCCACCCCGGCGTCAACCTCGACCGTTTCCGCCCGGCTGACGGCCGAGCCGCGGCCCGGGCCCGCCTCGACCTCCCCCAGGACGCCCTGATCCCGCTCTTCGCCGGCCGCATCCAGCCCCTCAAGGCGCCGGACATCCTCCTCCGCGCGGTGGCGGTGCTCCTCGACGAGCGCCCCGGCCTCCGCTCCCGCATCGTCGTCCCCGTCGTCGGCGGCCCCAGCGGCAGCGGCCTCGCCAAACCGGAGGGCCTGCAGAAGCTCGCCGCCCGCCTGGGCATCGCGGACGTCGTACGGTTCCACCCGCCGGTCGGCCAGGAGCAGCTGGCGGACTGGTTCAGGGCCGCGTCCGTGCTCGTCATGCCGTCGTACAGCGAGTCCTTCGGCCTGGTGGCCATAGAGGCACAGGCGGCCGGCACCCCGGTGCTCGCGGCAGCGGTAGGCGGACTCCCGGTGGCCGTCCGGAACGAGCAGACCGGTTTCCTCGTACGAGGCCACAACCCCGCCGACTACGCGCGCGTGCTCCGCGCCTTCGCCGACGACCCCACGCTCACCCCCCGCCTGGGCGCGGCGGCGGCCGACCACGCCCAGTGCTTCGGCTGGGACACCGCGGCCGCCGCGACGGCGGACGTCTACACGGCCGCGATGCAGACGCACCGCCGTCGCGTACGCTCGCAGCATGGCTGACAAGGCGAAGGCGGACGGAGCGAAGCCGCACGAAGCGAAGCCGCACGAAGCGAAGCCGCACGAAGCGAAGACGGCGCAGATCGTCGAGGACGCGCTGAAGGACGCCGAGGTCGAGTGGGAGAGCCCCGCCCCCGGCACCTACGTGGCCCAACTCCCCGGCACCCGCAAGCTGAAGACCACGGTCTCCCTCCTCGTCGGCCGCCACTCCCTCTCCGTAAACGCCTTCGTCATCCGCCACCCCGACGAGAACGAGCCCGGAGTCCACCGCTGGCTCCTGGAACGCAACCTCAAGCTGTACGGCGTGAGTTACGCGGTGGACCACCTCGGTGACATCTACGTCACCGCGAAACTCCCCCTCTCCGCGGTCACTCCGGAGGAGATCGACCGTCTGCTCGGCCAGGTCCTGGAGGCGGCGGACGGCAGCTTCAACACGCTCCTGGAGCTCGGATTCGCCTCGGCGATCCGCAAGGAGTACGCCTGGCGGGTGTCCCGCGGCGAATCGACGCGCAATCTCGACGCGTTCACGCACCTGACCCAGCGCCCCGCTGACTGAATTTCAGGTCCGTACCTAATAACCCACCTAATAACCCTTGCACGCCCCTTCCGGGCCTACGGGGTGCCGTGGCATGCTCACGCCTGACGCAGATCTGAACGTCGTTCACATCCATGAAGAGCCGCATGGAAGGACGTACGGAATGAGCACCGCGCACCACGGCATGACCAGACGGAGTCTCCTCGCCGGAACCACGGCGGTGGCGGCCGCGGCGATCACCGCCACACCGGCGCTCGGGGCGCCCCGGACAACCGTCGGCCAAGTCCCCGGCGAAGTCCCCACCCTCTGGCGGGAGTTCGTCCGCACCCCCTTCACCCACCCGCAGATCCCGTACATCGGAAGGGCCGGATACCGAGGCGGGGCGCCGCGCTTCCCCCACCGCCCCCCTGTCCTCGACATCCGCCGTTACGGCGCCGTGGCGGACGGCACGACCGACTGCGCCCCCGCGATCAACCGTGCCATCGCCGCCGCCGGACGGGCCGGCGGTGGCACGGTCTCCATCCCGCCCGGCACCTTCCGCATCGACGGCCTGATCCACATCGGCCACGACAACGTCGTGCTGCGCGGCGCCGGAAGCGACCGCACCACCCTCTACGCCACCAAGAACCTCACCGAACTGATCGGCGTGTACGGCTCCCGCTACGGCGGCACCAAGTCGGCCTGGTCCTGGGCGGGCGGTCTCATCTGGCTGGCCCCGAAGGCCCGTTGGGACTCCCTGGTGGCCGCGATCAAGGCCCAGACCTGGCCCTTCGAGGGCTGGACCGGCAACAAAAGGGACGAGTGGCGGACCCTGACCCCCGTCGAACCCGCCCGCCAGGGCGACTGGACGGTCACCGTCGCCGACCCCTCACACCTTTGCCCCGGCGCCCTGGTCCTCCTGCGCATCTCCGACGACGCCACCCACACCCTGCTCCAGCACATGTCGGGCGGCGGCCCCGGCCCGGCGGCGTACTACTGGGAGGACAAGACCAAGCTCTTGTCGTACGTCCCCTACGAATGGCCGGTCCGCATCGCCCGCGTCCGAGGCCGCAGAGTCACCCTCGAACGCCCCCTGCCCCTCGACCTGCGCCCCGAATGGAACCCCCAGTTCACCACGCATGTAAGGGAGTTGACCGGCTCCGGCGTCGAGGGCCTGACCCTGGAGGTGATGGAGACACCCCAGTCGCCGCACCTCCTCGACAAGGGCTACAACGGGGTCGTCCTGCAGTGTGCGTACGACTGCTGGGCGGACGACGTCACCGTCCGCAACGTCGACAACGGCTTCGGCCTGGTCGCCGCCTCCTCCTGCACCCTGCGCCGCACGCGCGTGGGCGGCCGGGGCGAACACCACCCGTACTTCTGCCGTGAGGGTTCGCACGACAACCTGATCGAGGACTTCACCATCGAGCAGCGCACGGTCCCGGCCCGGGCCGACACCCAACTGCACGGCATCAACGTCGAGGGCCTGTCCTCCCACAACGTGTGGTCGCGCGGGGACATGCAGATGGGCACCTTCGACTCCCACCGCGGCCTGCCGTTCGCCAACGTCCGCACCGACATCACCGTCGACAACAACGGCCGCCACGGCGGCGACGCGAACGCGGGACCGCTCTTCGGCGCCCGGTTCACCCACTGGAACGTCCGGGTCACCAACGGCCGCGCGGGTCTGATGAAGCTCGACGGTCTGGCACCGTACTCCGCGACGGTCGGCCTCAACACCGTCACCGAGTTCGACCAGGTCGACGTCCCCGACTTCACCGGCGATCTGCACGCGCGGCTGGAGCTGTACCCCACGACGGACACCGTACGACCGCGCAACCTGCACGAAGCTCAGCGCGTGGCGATCCGGTAGCGCCCCGGCGTCACCCCCACCAACTTCCGGAAGTGGCGCGTCAGATGGGACTGGTCGAAGAACCCCGTAGCCGAGGCCACCTCGCCCGGCGCCCGCCCGTCCAGCAGGAGGCGGCGGGCCCGGTCGACGCGGCGGGAGGTGAGGTACTGGTGCGGGGCGATGCCGTACGCGGTGCTGAACGCCCGTACCAGATGGGCGGGATGGGCGTGCAGAAGCTCCGCGGCGGCGTCGAGGCCGAGCCCGTCGACGACGTGCTCGTCGAGGAGCTCCCGCAGCCGGCGGGCGAGGACGGGGTCGGGACGCGCGGATCGCGTCTGCTGCCCCGGCCGCAGCAGCTCCCGCAGCCGGTCGCCGATCAGCGTCAGCCGGCTCTCGGCCTCCAGCTCCTCGCCCGGCCGCCCGAGCGCGGTGTGCAGCTGCCCGACCCGCCGGCGCAGCATCGGATCGCGCAGGTCGGGACCGTCGACGGCGGCCCCGATGAGGTCGTCGCCGAGCCGGGTGCCGTCGAGGTAGACGACTCGCTTGCGGAAGCCGTGCGGGGTGGCCGGTGAACCGTTGTGCGGGACGTGCGGCGGCAGCAGGGTGACCGTGTCGTGCGGGGTGCCGTGCTCGTGCCGGTCGAGGTCGTACCGTACGGCCCCGTCGTCCACGATGAGCAGCGTCCACGCCTCATGGACGTGCATGGGGTAGGCGTACTCGGTGAAGTGCGCGTGGAAGACCTCCACCACGCCCCGCACCCGGGGGCGCCAGGCGGAGACCTCCGGTCGGGAGCGCTGAGCGGCCATGCAAAAAACGTACAAGACGGGGCCGTGAGCGGACCGGCAGTCTCGGAGTATGAGCGACACACCCATCCGGTTCGACACCAAGATCGCCGTCCTGCTGCGCGAGGACCTGGAGACCTGGCAGCGCCTGAACGTCACCGCGTTCCTGGTCAGCGGCCTCGGCAGCACGGTCCCCGAGGTGATCGGCGAACCGTACGAGGACGCGGACGACGTGCAGTACCTGCCGATGTTCCGCCAGCCCGTCCTGGTCTTCGAGGGCACGAAGGAGACCCTGACGGCGGCCCACGCGCGCGCCCTGTCGCGGGCGCTCCCGCGGGCGCTGTTCACCTCCGACCTCTTCGCGACCGGCCATGACGCGGACAACCGGGCGGCCGTACGGGCCGTCGGGACGGCGGAGCTGGATCTGGTCGGGCTCGCGGTGTACGGGCCGAAGAACGCGGTGGACAAGGTGCTGAAGGGGGCGCGGATGCATCCGTGAGGGAAGGTGGACCGAATCTGCACAGGGCATGCGCAACCAGCTCGGGACACGGGAGCGTTGGTACCGAGTTGTCCTGTTCGGCGCGGCCGTGACACCGTCCGCCGATGCCCTGTGCGGCCCTCCGCGTGGAGAACCCGGCCCCAATTCGTGTACATCCCCTCACGGTTCGGTCGCCGGCGCGTCCAACTGCCGCGCCCCGCACCTCGGTCGACTGGATGCCGGGCACGCTCCGTGATTTGATCCTGCGCACCGCGGCCCGTCGTCTGTCCCCCTCAGCCGGGCCGCTTCCCCCTGGTACATCCATGCGAAGGGCAGTCCCCTCATGAACTCCGCTCCCCAGGTCCAGACCCTCGAGATCTCCGACGCCGAGCTCGACGCCGTCTCCGGCGGCCTGAGCCCGCAGATCGGCGTCGCCGTCGGCTCGACCACCCTGAGCAGCGCGGGCATCCTGGCCGAGGTGGACTCGGCCAAGGCGACGGCCCTGGGCACCGTCGACGGCGCCCTCGGCGCGCTGCCCCACCAGGCCGGCGTGAACGTCAGCTTCTGACGGCCGCACACGACACGAGCCCCCTGCCGCAGGAGAAGTGCGGGCAGGGGGCTCGCTCGTGCACGCCCACCGAGGCCGAGGCGCCGAGGGCGCGTGTGTGCACCGGGGGCCGAGGGAAGGTCAGCGGGCGGTCGCCTCCACCGCGGCCGGCGCGGAAGTCTCCGTCACCGCCCGCATTTCCTCGTCCTCCTCCTCCGGCATCCGCCGCATGAGCACGCCGTACCCGACCCCCGCCGCCGTCCCGACGGCCGCGCACAGCCCCCACAGCCATTCAGCACCGAACCGGTCGATGACCAGGCCGGACATCAGCGGGGCGACGAGCGCGGCCAGCGACCAGGACAGGGTGTAGACGCCCTGGTAGCGGCCGCGCCCGTGCACGGGAGAGAGCCGCACCACGATCCCCGTCTGCGTCGGAGCGTTGATCATCTCGCCCAGGGTCCACACGCACACGGTCAGCGCGAAGACGCCGACCGACCCGGCGAAGGCGGTGAGCCCGAAGCCGTACCCGGCCAGGACCGACGAGACGACGAGCAGTCGGCGCGGGTCCCGGTCCTGGATGAACCGGGTGACCGGGATCTGCAGCGCGACGATCAGGATGCCGTTGACGGCGATCGCGAGGCCGTAGTCGGCGGGGGTGAACCCGGCCTCGCCCATGGCGACCGGCAGCCCGACCGAGCCCTGCTGGAAGACGAGGGCGACGAGGAAGGACAGCCCGACGACCCCCATGTACCGCCCGTCGCGCAGCACGGTCCCGAGACCGATCCCCTCCTCGGCCGCCTTCTGGGTCGCCGTCCGCTCGGGCCGTGACTCGGGCAGCTTCAGGAACACGACCACCGCGCACAGGGCCGTCATCCCGGCCTCGATCAGGAACCCGGCGAGGTAGCTGAACTCGGCGATGAAACCGGCGGCCATGGAGGAGACGGCGAAGCCGAGGTTGATGGCCCAGTAGTTCAGCGAGAAGGCCCGCACCCGGTCCTCGGGCCGCACGATGTCGGCCATCATCGCCTGCACGGCGGGCCGGGAGGCGTTGGAGGCCATGCCGACGAGGAAGGCGACGGCGGCGATGGCGACCGGGTCGTGCACGAAGCCGAGCAGTGCGACGGAGGCGGCGGTGGCGGACTGGGCGACGAGCAGGGTGGGCCGCCGCCCGAGCCGGTCGGCCATCACCCCGCCACCCAGCGACGAGACGACCCCGCCGAGTCCGTGCAGCGAGGCGACCAGGCCGGCGTAGGAGGCGGAGTACCCGCGGTCGAGCGTCAGGTACAGCGCCATGAAGGTGGCGACGAAGGCGCCGAGCCGGTTGACGAGGGTGCTGGTCCACAGCCACCAGAACTCGCGGGGGAGTCCCGAGACGGTCTCACGGGCGGCACGTCTCAGACTGGCGACTGGCATGGCGGATCCCCCCACGGATGTAAGTGCCTCTAGCGGTAATGACAACTTACGAACACGGGCGGACGTGGGCCACTCAATTAACAGATGCAGTCAACTGTCCGGCCTTCGGGCAGCCACACGGCGGGACGAACCCGTGGATTACGCTCTGACCCATGGCCGACGCACCGTACAAGCTGATCCTCCTCCGCCACGGCGAGAGCGAGTGGAACGCGAAGAACCTGTTCACCGGCTGGGTGGACGTCAACCTCAATGAGAAGGGCGAGAAGGAGGCAGTCCGCGGTGGCGAGCTCCTGAAGGACGCCGACCTTCTCCCCGACGTGGTGCACACGTCCCTCCAGAAGCGGGCGATCCGCACGGCACAGCTGGCCCTCGAGGCCGCCGACCGCCACTGGATCCCGGTCCACCGCAGCTGGCGCCTGAACGAGCGCCACTACGGCGCCCTCCAGGGCAAGGACAAGGCGCAGACTCTCGCCGAGTTCGGCGAGGAGCAGTTCATGCTGTGGCGCCGCTCCTACGACACCCCGCCGCCGCCGCTCGAGGACGGCGCGGAGTTCTCCCAGTCCGCCGACCCCCGTTACGCGACGATCCCGCCGGAGCTCCGCCCCCGCACGGAGTGCCTGAAGGACGTCGTCATCCGCATGCTCCCGTACTGGTACGACGGCATCGTCCCCGACCTCCTCGCCGGCCGCACGGTCCTCGTCGCCGCCCACGGCAACAGCCTCCGCGCCCTGGTCAAGCACCTGGACGGCATCTCGGACGCCGACATCGCGGGCCTGAACATCCCGACGGGCATCCCCCTCTCCTACGAACTCGACACCGACTTCAAGCCCCTGACCCCGGGCGGCACGTACCTCGACCCGGAGGCAGCGGCAGCGGCAATCGAGGCGGTCAAGAACCAGGGCAAGAAGAAGTAGCCTGTGTGATCATGCCTCCCACCTGCGCATCCGGCGCGGGAGGGAGGCGTTGTCACGGCCGGGGCCCACTGTGGGCCCTCAGTGCCGCCCGCGTCTCAGGATTCCCGGCGTCATACCGTCAGTGGTACGGGGACCACCTCGTCCGCCTTGTGGCCGGCGCGTTCGTGGATGCGTTGGACCGCTTCCGCGGAGGGGGCCTCGGAGAGGCAGTAGACCGTGCCGGACTCCGGGTCCGCCCAGGCCTGTTCGAAGTGGACGTCCTCGTCCTTCTCTATGGCGAGGTCCGCCCGGTGGGCCTCACGCAGTTGGTCCGCCGTGATGCCCTTCATCCCGTGGTGCACGTCCATGAACTTGGCCATGGCTCCGCACCTCCTTCCCACCTGTTCCTTCATCCATGCTGCGCCCGTACGGCGGGAGGGGCGACTGGGCGCACCCGGCGGGCCATGCGGGCCTGCGGAGGTGTGAAGCCCGTCCTGGAGCCCCCCGCGCTGATCGAGAAGGAGCTTGGGGTCGGTGACGGCGGCGGGAGGTCGGCCATGACGCCGGCCCCGGTGCGCCGGGGCACCGGGGCCTGCGTGGACGTGCGCTCTCAGCCGCACTGGCAGGGGCTGCCCGACTGGCACCCGCAGCCGCAGCCCGAGCCGCAGCCGCACGCGCCGACGAGCGGGAGGCTCTTGATGTCGGCGGGCTGCTCCGTCTCGCGCTCCTGCGTCGGGTCGGGCGTGGTAGGGGCTTCGGCCATGGGTCCTCCTGGAGGCTCGGGCCTGGGCAGGACTGCTGCCTCACCCATTGCATGCCCACCGCGGCGGTCGCATCAACGGCGCACGGAGGCGCCACCACGCCCCCCGAAGCCCCCGCACTCCGCCGAACACCGCCGCTTACGCCCCCTTGGCGCGACGGCTGACAGTGCGACGGCGGCTGACGGTGCGGCGGCTGACGGCGCGGCGGCTGACGGTGCGACGGCTGATGGTTGGGCTGCCGCACACCCCCAGCAGCGGCAGCATCCGCAGTCATCGCACAAGCCCGATGTCCATCGATGAAAAAACGGTTGGACGAGGCCCCACACACGGCGACCGCAGCCGGCGGCCGGGTTCCAGGGATCGGTTCCCGAGACCCGCCGCCGACCGGGTTCGACTACGCGCCCTCGACCCCCGCCACCGGCTGGATCTCCGGCTGGATGTCGGTCTGGAGTTCGTCGGCGTGTTCACCCGTGACCAGGAACACCACGCGCTTGGCGACCGCCACCGCGTGGTCGGCGAAGCGCTCGTAGTAGCGGCCGAGGAGGGTGACGTCCACCGCGGTCTCGATGCCGTGCTTCCAGCGGTCGTCCAGCAGGTGCTGGAAGAGCGTGCGGTGCAGGAGGTCCATCTCGTCGTCGTCCTGCTCCAGCTGCATCGCCAGGTCGACGTCCTTGGTGATGATCACCTCGGCCGCCTTCGCCATCAGCCGCTGCGCGAGCTGGCCCATCTCCAGGATGGTTGCGTGCAGGTCGTGCGGGATCGCCCGCTCCGGGAAGCGCAGCCGGGCGAGCTTCGCCACGTGCTGGGCCAGGTCGCCCGAGCGCTCGAGGTCCGCGGACATCCTCAGCGAGGTCACGACGATCCGCAGGTCAGTCGCCACCGGCTGCTGACGGGCGAGGAGGGCTATGGCCCGTGCCTCCAGATCGTGCTGCAGTTCGTCGATCTTCTGGTCGCCCTCGATCACGCTCTCGGCCAGCTTGAGATCGGTGTCGAGGATGGCGGTCGTGGCGCGCCCGATCGCCGACCCGACCAGCCGGGCCATGTCCACCAGACCGTCACCGATCGAGTCAAGTTCCTCGTGGTACGCGTCCCGCATCAGGGGTCCCTCTCTTACGTCTGCCTCGGGGATTCCGGGGATGAGAACCGGCCGCGAAACCGGTCCTGTGAACCCCACGCTCCCACGATCCGGCGTGAACGCGTCGGTTTCCGTCACCCCAAATGAACCATCCCTGGCTCCAAGGTGAACTCTGGGCGACGAGTGTTCGAGCTCGCACCTCGACGGCTGTGGGGATGTCGTACCCCCTGCTTAACCTGTTTGCATGGACGTGAACGCGGCGGTCGCCGCAGCGGCAGCGATCGCCGGGGTGCTCACCGGTGTCATCGCCATGCTGGCGTTCCGCTGGAGCGAGCGGGAGCAGAAGCGCCCCACCCGCACCTCCCTGCACACCGACCCGGTGCTTCCGCCGGGTGTGGACACGGTCCTGTCGGTGCTCCGGTCCTCGGCCGTCGTGCTGGACGAGGCGGACACCGTGGTCAAGGCCAGCTCGGCGGCGTACGCCCTGGGACTGGTGCGCGGCGGCCGGCTCTCCGTCGAGCCGATGCTGCGGATGGCCCGGGACACCCGCAGGGACGGGGAGATACGGCAGGTGGAGCTGGACCTGCCCCGGCGCGGCACCGGACGGGGCGAGGCGCTGGCGGTCTCCGCGCGCGTGGCGCCCCTGGGGTCGCGGCTGGTGCTGCTCCTGGTCGAGGACCTGACCGAGGCCCGGCGGATCGAGGCGGTGCGGCGGGACTTCGTCGCGAACGTCAGCCATGAGCTGAAGACGCCGGTCGGCGCGCTCTCCCTGCTGTCCGAGGCCGTCATGGACGCCTCCGACGACCCGGAGGCCGTCGAGCGCTTCGCCGGACGCATGCAGATAGAGGCCACCCGGCTGACCAACCTGGTGCAGGAGCTCATCGACCTGTCGAGAGTGCAGAACGACGACCCGCTCGAGGACGCCGAGCCGGTGCGGGTGGACGAACTGGTCGCCGAGGCCATCGACCGCTGCCGTCACCAGGCCGGCACCAAGCAGATCACCATGGCCGCGGGCGGCACCGCCGACCTGCATGTGTGGGGCAACCGCGGCCAGCTCGCGGCCGCGCTCGGCAACCTCGTCGAGAACGCCGTCAACTACTCGCCGGCCCGCACCCGCGTGGGCATAGCCGCCCGCCGGGTGACCGCGCCCGGCGGTGACCTGATCGAGGTCGCCGTGACCGACCAGGGAATCGGTATCTCCGAGAAGGACAAGGAGCGCGTCTTCGAGCGCTTCTACCGCGTGGACCCCGCTCGCTCCCGTGCCACCGGTGGTACGGGCCTGGGGCTCGCGATCGTCAAGCACGTGGCCGCCTCGCACGGCGGGGAGGTCACGGTGTGGAGCGCCGAAGGCCAGGGCTCCACGTTCACTCTGAGGCTGCCGGAGGCGGGTGCGGCCCGAGACCGCGCCCAGCAGCACCCCGATCTCGACGACCTCGATGACGAGGCCGGCGAATCCACCCCCCAGTCATCCCCGTACGAACCGCTTCCCGCCCCGGAGGTCCTTCCGTGACCCGAGTGCTTGTCGTCGAGGACGAGGAGTCCTTCTCCGACGCCCTGTCGTACATGCTCCGCAAGGAGGGCTTCGAGGTCGCCATTGCGGCCACGGGCCCCGACGGACTCGACGAGTTCGAGCGCAACGGCGCCGACCTCGTCCTCCTCGACCTGATGCTGCCGGGTCTGCCCGGCACGGAGGTGTGCCGCCAGTTGCGCGGCCGCTCCAACGTCCCGGTGATCATGGTGACCGCCAAGGACAGTGAGATCGACAAGGTCGTCGGCCTGGAAATAGGAGCCGATGACTATGTCACCAAGCCCTTCTCGTCGCGCGAGCTCGTCGCCCGTATCCGGGCCGTCCTGCGCCGCCGCGGCGAGCCCGAGGAGGTCACCCCGGCCGCCCTGGAGGCCGGTCCGGTCCGGATGGACGTGGACCGCCATGTGGTCACGGTCTCCGGCTCCAAGGTCGACCTGCCCCTCAAGGAGTTCGACCTGCTCGAGATGCTGCTGCGCAACGCCGGCCGCGTCCTGACCCGTATGCAGCTGATCGACCGTGTCTGGGGCGCCGACTACGTGGGCGACACCAAGACCCTCGACGTACACGTCAAGCGCCTGCGCGCCAAGATCGAGCCCGACCCGGGCGCGCCGCGGTATCTGGTGACGGTGCGGGGTCTCGGCTACAAGTTCGAGCCGTAAACCGCCGTACGCACGCCGAAGGGCGGGACCTCCCGGTGATTCCCGGTGAGGTCCCGCCCTTCGTCCGTATGGCTACTTCGTTCGTACGGCTGCTCGTACGACTGCTCGTACGGCTACTCGTACGACTGCTCGTACGACCGCTCAGTGCCCGGTGGCCGTCGCGCTCGCGGAGGCCGCGCTGGTGGGGTTGGTCGTGGGCGGCGTCGTCGACTTCGAGGCGGACGGGTTCGGGGACGCCGTCGTGCTCTTGGTCGGCTTCGGGCTGGCGGTCGGCGTGGCCGTCGGAACCGCGCTGGGGCCCCACTTGGTGAAGTAGCTCGCCGCCGGGACCACGAAGGCGCGCAGGCTCACGTCACCGGCCTTGCTGAAGGTGAAGGTGACCTTGCGGACGCTGCCGTCCTGGACGGCCTCGCGCCCGTTGGGCAGGGAGGCGCTGGCGTTGCCCTTGCCGCCGATCACCAGCGAGCCGTGCGCCGGGACGACGAGCTTGCCGCTGCCCTTGGCCGGCCTGACCTCGGCGGTCTGGTTGACGTTCGGGAGGGTGATGGAGTCCACGGTCTGCGCGGTGTCACCGTTGTTGAAGAGGGTCGCCGAGATCACGGCGGGACCGGTCGCCTGGATGTCGGGCTGGGTGATGACCAGGGCGTTCTGGATCTTGATGTCGCCGACCGTGACGGCCGCGTTGTCCGGCTTGACCTGCAGGGTCTGGGCATCGCTGCCCGCGGCGCACGCGGAGAGCGAGGCGATCGAGACTGCGATGGCGGCGGCGGCGAGAGCGCCGCGTCGAAGGCTGCTGCTCACGGCGGCGGCAACTCCTTGACTCGAGCGTGGCGACCATAAAGCCGCCCTAAGTGTCTGTCAGCGGCCTTAGGTTACCGAGCCGTTCCCACGCCACCGCACCCGACCCTCCCCCAAGCCCTCCGCTTCCCTCGGCAGGGGGTAGTCGCGGGAGCTCGTCCGGCATTCACATAACCCCGTCCGGCAAAGCCCAGGCACGGGCGCGCAAATTTTGCGTGAAGGAATGCGGAGCCGTTCCCGGAAATGGATCACCGGGCCGCCCCGCCGACCCCCTGTGATCAATTCCGGAATCGATACGGAAGCGACTCACGCCACCGAACGGAGTAGCGGAAGTCGCACATCCGGAACCGGACATATGTGGACGTTCGCCCGCTCGGAGGGGGCTCCGGATGTGTGTAACGTACGGGTTTCACCTCGGCCGGAGAGCCGCTCCGACCTGCGAATACCTTCTTCCACTGGGTGGGCGAAGCACGTTCCTGTTGCTGTTGTCAAGCCCCGAGATATGCCCTGACCTGCGAAAACGCCATTCAGAACCGCCGGTTTCCGTGTTACCCTGGATAGCCACGGAAGGGGTACCTGTCACATGACGTTCAAGGTTGGCGACACCGTGGTCTATCCCCATCACGGGGCCGCGCTGATCGAGGCCATCGAAACTCGCCAGATCAAAGGCGTGGACAAGACCTACTTGGTGCTGAAGGTCGCCCAGGGTGACCTGACGGTACGTGTGCCAGCGGACAATGCGGAGTTCGTCGGCGTACGTGATGTGGTCGGTCAGGACGGGCTGGACCGGGTCTTCGAGGTGCTGCGCGCGCCGTACGCCGAGGAGCCCACGAACTGGTCCCGTCGATACAAGGCAAACCTGGAGAAGCTCGCCTCCGGCGATGTCATCAAGGTCGCGGAAGTCGTGCGTGACCTGTGGCGTCGTGAGCGCGAGCGCGGACTCTCCGCCGGTGAGAAGCGCATGCTCGCCAAGGCCCGCCAGATCCTGGTGAGCGAGCTCGCCCTCGCGGAGAACACGAACGAGGACAAGGCCGAGGCCCTGCTCGACGAGGTCCTCGCGTCCTGAACGACTGACGCAGGCGCGCCGGCCCGCTTCAGCACTCAGTACATCGAAATGCCGCGGTGCCCGATGACATCTCCATTGTCGCCGGGCGCTGCGGCATGTTCGTACTCGGACGCCGTACGTACGTAAACCTCGGGGGATACCCCGATACTTGGCGTGCCGGGCCCGGGCAGCAGGCTCGACCAGTGTCACGGAAGGGTCCGGTCAAGGCGTCGCGCCCGGCACTTCCCAGGCCATACCCACCTAGGTCGAGCACACAAACCTTGACAGGAACCGATGTCTGACGAATCGCGCCCTTCGCCCACGGAGGCCCGCACCGCGGCCGTGATTCCGGCCGCCGGCCGGGGCGTACGCCTCGGTCCGGGCGCCCCCAAGGCGCTCCGTGCGCTGGGCGGCACACCCATGCTCATCCACGCGGTGCGGGCGATGGCCGCCTCCCGCGCGGTCTCCCTGGTCGTCGTCGTGGCCCCGCCCGACGGCGCCGCCGAGGTCAAGTCCCTCCTCGACGCGCACGCGCTGCCCGAGCGGACGGACTTCCTGGTGGTCCCCGGCGGTGACTCCCGCCAGGAGTCCGTGCGGCTCGGCCTCGACGCGCTCCCGCCGGAGTACGACATCGTGCTGGTCCACGACGCCGCCCGGCCGCTGGTGCCGGTCGACACGGTGGACGCGGTGATCGAGGCGGTACGGGACGGCGCCCCCGCCGTCGTGCCGGCGCTGCCGCTCGCCGACACCGTCAAGGAGGTCGAGCCCGCGCCCGTCGCCGGGGACCCGGAGCCCGTCGTGGCCACCCCGGTCCGCGCACGGCTGCGAGCCGTGCAGACACCGCAGGGCTTCGACCGGGCCACGCTGATCCGGGCCCACGAGGAGGTCACCGAGGACGTCACCGACGACGCGAGCATGGTCGAGCGGCTCGGGAACACGGTGCTCCTCGTCCCCGGGCACGAGGAGGCCTTCAAGGTCACCCGCCCCCTGGACCTGGTCCTCGCGGAGGCGGTCCTCGCCCGCAGGAGGCTCAACGATGGCTTCTGAGCCTTTTCCGCTGCTGCCCCAGGTCGGCATCGGCACCGACATCCACGCCTTCGAGGAGGGCCGCGAGCTGTGGTGCGCCGGCCTGAAGTGGGAGGGCGAGGGGACGGGCCTGGCCGGCCACTCCGACGCGGACGTCGTCGCACACGCCGCGTGCAACGCGCTGTTCTCCGCCGCCGGGCTCGGTGACCTGGGGCAGCACTTCGGCACCGGCCGCCCCGAGTGGTCGGGCGCGTCCGGGGTGACCCTGCTGACGGAGGCCGCCCGCATCGTGCGCGAGGCCGGCTTCCGCATCGGCAACATCGCCGTACAGGTCGTGGGCCCCCGCCCGAAGATCGGCAAGCGGCGCGACGAGGCGCAGAAGATCCTGTCGGAGGCGGCCGGAGCCCCGGTGTCGGTGTCGGGGGCGACGACGGACGGCCTCGGATTCCCCGGTCGGGGCGAAGGTCTCATGGCGGTGGCGACGGCTCTGGTGGTGCGGGAGGGGTAAACAAGGTGCGGGAGGGGTAAACAAAGGGACTGCTCCACGCACACCCTTCTGCCCACTACCCTAGGTCTCGTGACGATTCGCCTGTACGACACCAGCGCCCGGCAGATCCGTGACTTCGCCCCCCTCAAGCCGGGCTGTGTCTCGATCTACCTCTGTGGTGCCACCGTGCAGGCCGCACCGCACATCGGGCACATCCGCTCGGGCCTCAACTTCGACATCATGCGCCGCTGGTTCGAGTACCGCGGCTATGACGTGACGTTCATCAGGAACGTCACGGACATCGACGACAAGATCATCGCCAAGAGCCACGAGCAGAACCGCCCGTGGTGGTCGATCGGTTACGAGAACGAGCGGGCGTTCAACGACGGCTACACCGCGCTCGGCTGCCTGCCGCCCACGTACGAACCGCGGGCGACCGGACACGTGACCGAGATGGTCGAGATGATGCAGCGGCTCATCGAGCGCGGTCACGCCTACGAGGCGGACGGCAACGTCTACTTCGACGTGCGGTCCTTCCCGCAGTACCTGGAGCTGTCCCGGCAGGAGCTGGACAACCTGCTCCAGCCCGCGGGCGAGGGCGAGACCGGCAAGCGGGACCCGCGCGACTTCGCCATGTGGAAGACGGCGAAGCCGGGCGAGCCGACCTGGCCGACACCCTGGGGGCCGGGCCGTCCCGGCTGGCACCTGGAGTGCTCGGCGATGGCGCACAAGTACCTCGGCAGCGCCTTCGACATCCACGGCGGCGGCATCGACCTGATCTTCCCCCACCACGAGAACGAGATCGCCCAGGCCAAGGCCTACGGCGACGAGTTCGCGCGGTACTGGCTGCACAACGCCTGGGTGACCATCGCCGGCGAGAAGATGGCCAAGTCGCTCGGCAACTCCGTGCTGGTCTCCGAGATGACCAAGCGCTGGCGGCCCATCGTGCTGCGCTACTACCTCGGCACCCCGCACTACCGCTCGATGATCGAGTACAGCGAGGACGCGGTGCGCGAGGCCGAGTCGGCGTTCGCGCGGATCGAGGGCTTCATCCAGCGGGTGGTCGAGAAGACCGGTCCCGTCGAGCCGTCCGCCGAGGTCCCGCCCGCCTTCGCCGAGGCGATGGACGACGACCTGGGCGTCCCGCAGGCGCTCGCCGTGGTGCACACCACCGTCCGGCAGGGCAACTCCGCCCTCGCCGCCGACGACAAGGAAGCCGCCGTGGCCCGCCTCGCCGAGGTCCGCGCCATGCTCGGCGTCCTCGGTCTGGACCCGCTCGACCCGCACTGGGCCGGCGAGACCGACCGCGGCGCGGACCTGCACGGTGTCGTCGACACCCTGGTCCGTATGGTCCTCGACCAGCGTGAGGCCGCCCGGTCCCGCAAGGACTGGGCCACCGCGGACGCCATCCGCGACCAGCTCGGCCAGTCGGGACTGTCGATCGAGGACAGCCCGCAGGGCCCGCGCTGGAGCCTCGGCCCGCGCTGAGTCCGGGGCGCCGAGTAGAAGATCGATTGTGCCGTCCGGCCCTCCGGGCGGCACACTTCATAGACGTACGTACGACTTTCACGACAGACAGGTAGGTCATGGCCGCGAACAACCGCCGCATGTCCGGCAAGAAGGGCGCGCAGGTCGGCAGTGGCGGCCAGCGTCGCAGGGGCCTCGAGGGCAAGGGGCCGACCCCGCCCGCCGAGATGCGCAAGGGCCACAAGAAGAACCGCATCGCCACGGCCAAGGCGAAGCAGACCGCGCGCCGTCCCGCGCCGCGCGGCCGTGGCGGCAAGTCGTCCTCCGAGCTGGTCGTCGGCCGTAACCCGGTGGTCGAGGCGCTGCGCGAGGGCGTACCGGCCTCCACGCTCTACGTCCAGCAGTTCATCGACAACGACGAGCGTGTACGCGAGGCCCTGCAGCTCGCCGCCGAGCGCGGTGGCATCAACCTCATGGAGGCCCCGCGCCCGGAGCTCGACCGGATGACCAACGGGCTCAACCACCAAGGGCTCGTGCTGCAGGTCCCGCCCTACGAGTACGCGCACCCCGAGGACCTGGCGGAGGCCGCCTACGACGAGGGCGAGGACCCGCTGATCGTCGCGCTCGACGGGGTCACCGACCCGCGCAACCTCGGCGCCGTCGTCCGGTCCGTCTCCGCGTTCGGCGGCCACGGCGTCGTCGTACCCGAGCGGCGCGCGGCCGGGATGACCGCCGGCGCGTGGAAGACGTCGGCCGGTACGGCCGCCCGTACGCCCGTCGCCCGCGCCACGAACCTGACCCGCGCCCTGGAGGCGTACAAGAAGGCGGGCATCGTGATCGTCGGCCTCGCCGCCGACGGCGAGCACGAGATCGGCGAACTGGAGGCCCTCCAGGGCCCGGTCGTGATCGTGGTCGGCAGCGAGGGCAAGGGCCTGTCCCGACTGGTCGGCGAGACCTGCGACTTCCGGGTGCGGATTCCGATGCCGGGTGGGGCGGAGTCGTTGAACGCGGGTGTGGCGGCGGGGATCGTCTTGTACGAGGTGGCGCGTCAGCGGGCTTGAGCGCGATCGGCGTAGGCGGGCGGAGCTCGCCGGTCGGAGGCCGGCGGACAGTGGGGGTCCTGCGACTTCCGGGTGCGGATCCCGCTGTACGAGGCGGCACGCCGACGGGACTGAACATGCGTGCCCGTCCTCACCCGTGCGGGTCAATCTGGGCGTCTGGGACAAGCTTGACGGGGTCCGGACACATCCGGCGGGTCAAAGCAGTGTCCTAAGCACACGTCACTCGGTTAGATGAGTGTGGACACCAGAACACCCCGCACACCCACGGGGGACCGCTCGTCGGGATTCGATTCCGGATTCGACGACGCTCCCGCGCTGAGCATGGTGAAGGTGCCGAGCGATCCGGCGCAGATCATCGTCAATCACGCCAGCTTCCGCGTGCAGCTCGGCGTGTCGACGCGCGCCCAATCTCCGCGGATCGCACGGCACTTGAGCGCCGGCGAGGACATGACCCGGATGCCCGCGGGCGGCACGCCGGCGGCCCGCCGCCGGCCGGTCGTGTGGAGCGGCAGGTCCGCTCCCGACGACACCGGCGCCCACCGCCTGCTCCAGGCCGTGCGGGCGGGCGTCCGGCGCGGCGAGGACCCCTCCGCCGACGCCGGCGCCACCCAGGTCATCCCGCGCGTCGAGACCGGCCCCACGTACGACGAGATCTACGACGAGCTGGACCAGACCGTCGAGACCCCGATGGTCGGCGCCCAGCGCAGCTACGAGGACACGGGCGGCACGCGCCTGCTGCCCCACATGCGCACGGTGGGCAGCGCCTACGACGAGGAACCCCCGTACGGCGACGCGGACTTCGAGCCGGACGAGGCCGAGGAGCAGCGTTCTCCGCGGCACGGCGACGACCCGGCCCGGCACGCGTACTACCCGGGCCGCCGCATGAATCTCGGCGTGGTCCTGCTCCCGCTGCGCATCTTCCTCGGCTTCATCTCGATCTACGCCGGCATGGGCAAGCTGTGCGACCCCGTCTACTTCGACGGCGGCAAGCGCGGCTCCATGGTGAAGTGGCTCAACACCCTGCACCCGTGGGAAGTCGCCGAGCCCCTGCGCCAGTTCGCCCTGCACCACCCCGTCGGCTCGGGCCTGGTCATCGCCTTCGCGCAGGTGATCGTCGGCGTGCTGACGGTCCTCGGCTGCTGGCAGCGGGTGGCCGCCGTCCTCGGCGCCCTGCTCTCCGCCGCGCTCATCGTCACCGTCAGCTGGAAGACCGTCCCCGCCTACGACGCCCCCGACATCATCTACCTCGCCGCCTGGTCCCCGCTGATCATCGCCGGCGCCCCCGTCTACTCCGTCGACGGCCGCCTCGCCGGCAGCGCCTGGCGCCGTCTCGGACCCCGCTCCGACATCTGGGAGCTGCGCCGTTACGTCCTGCGCCGTGGCGCGCTCATCACGGCCATCACGGTCGGCCTCACGCTGCTCATCGGCAGCCTGCTCGGCGGCGCGGTCCGTGACGCCGGCCGGGTGGTCGTGCCGGGCCCCGGCGAGGCGCCGCGCAACCAGCTGCCGGGCTCCCCGCTCCCGCAGGAACCGGGTAAGCGACACCGGCAGTCGCCGTCCGCCTCCCACTCGCCCAGCCATGGCGCGACCAGCCGGTCCACGCCGTCGGGCGCGGCGACGACCCCGAGCAGCACCGCGACGGGCGGCGCCCCCAGCCAGACCCAGGGCACGGCGGGCCAGACCACGCCCCACCACTCCGCTCCCTCCGGCGGCGCCCCCAGCACCAGCTCCGGCCCCACGTCGGGCGGTTCGACGGGCGGCACCGGCTCCAGCAGCGGCACCGGCACCGGCTCCGGAGGCTCCTCCGGCCAACCGGGCCTGGTCGGCGGCCTGTTGGGGTAACCAGGCCGGTGGGCGACATTCTGGGCGGGCCCACCGGCTGAACCTCTTGGCCCACTACGAAGGGGTCCCGCACAGCTGACTGTGCGGGACCCCTCGGTTGCCCTGGGCCATACGGCAGCGGGAACTCTGAGTCGTACGACGGACGCGTTCTCAGCGTCCCAGGGCGGCCAGTTCCTTCGCCGCCTCCGTCAGGTCCTTCGCCGTGTCGATGGCCCGCCAGTAGGAGCCCTGGGGGATCGGGAAGCCCGCCAGACGCAGTTCCCGGGCCAGATGGGGGAAGGTCGTCCGCTCGTGGTCCCCGCGCTCCGGCAGCAGTTCGGCGAACTCCGGCGAGAAGACGTACACGCCCGCGTTGATCTCGAACGTGGAGGGTGGGGCCTCGATGAAGTCCGTGATGTGTCCGAAGCCGTCCGTCTGCACCGCGCCCCAGGGGATGCGCGGACGCGCCAGGGCCAGGGTGGCCACCGCGTCCCGCTCGGTGTGGAAGTCGGCCATGTCCCGCAGGGAGAAGCGGGTCCAGATGTCGCCGTTGGTGGCGTACCAGGGCTTGTCGGGGTGGGGGAGATGGGAGGCGGCGTACTTCAGGCCGCCGCCGCGGCCGAGCGGCTCGCTCTCCACGACCGTCGTCACCCGCACCGGCAGATCTGCCGACTTCAGCCAGTTCTGCAGCACCTCGGCGAGGTGCCCGCAGCTGACGACGACGTCCGTGACGCCCTCCTCGGCCAGCCAGACGAGCTGATGGCCGATGATCGGCGTCCCCGTGCCGGGGATCTCGACCATCGGCTTGGGCCGGTCGTCGGTGTACGGACGCAGCCGTGAGCCCTGGCCTCCGGCCAGGATGACGGCTTGAACGGGGCGGGAAGCGGCGTTCGGATGGGTCATGCCCGAACTGTACGGGGCCTGTCGGAGGCGACCGACGCCGGGAACCGTTCCTTAATCACCCGTTACCCTCCTCCGAACCCGACCGAGACGGGACTGGCCGACGCGTGCCCGGCGGGCGCGGGACCGGTTGGCTCGGTGGGCGCGAATCCGGGCGGGCGCGGGATCGGCTGGTGTGGGGTCGGGGGTCCGGAACGGCTCGACAGATTCCCGACCAGAACCGGCCAGTGCGGGATCGGTGAACCGGATCGGCTGGTGCGGGACCCCCCGATTAGCCCCCGGACCAGCTCCCCCGACCAGAGCCGGCGGGCGCGGGACCGGTGGGCGCGAATGCCGCGGGCGCTCGAACCCGGGCGGGCGTGGGATCGGCTGGTGCGGGGTCGGCGGACCGGGACCGGTTGGCGCTGTCCCGCGCTCCTGGGTCCGCCTGGACAGTCCCCTCGACCAGAAGTGGGCGGGCGCGAATGCCGCGGGTGGGAACCCAACAGGCGCGGGGTCCGCGGAGCTGGACCGGCGGACTGGAACCGCCCGACCAGTCCCGCGACCAGAACCGGCTAGCGCGGGGTCGGCGGGCGGGGGACCGGTTGGTGCGGTCCGCCTGGTGGGTGGCCGCCGCCCTCGCGGCGGTCCTCGCCGGCGTCTCCTGGAACGGCCAGACCAGTCCCGCGACCAGAACCGGTTGGCGCGGGGTCGGCGGGTGGGGGACCGGTTGGTGCGGTCCGCCTGGTGGGTGGCCGCCGCCCTCGCGGCGGTCCTCACCGGCGTCTCCTGGAACAGCCCGACCAGTCCCGCGACCGGAACTGGTCGGCGCGGGATCCGCGGGCCGGGGCCGCCCGGACAGTCCCTCCGACCAGAACCGGCGGGCGGGATGTCACGGGCACGGACCCGGCGGGCGCGGGTGCACCCGGCCAGCCCCCTGACAAGCCCCCACGACCAGAGCCGGCGGGCGCGGGAACCGGTGGGTGGGGGACTCAGCCCTGTGCTGCTGCTACGCCTGTCGCGAAGGACGTGTCGCAGACCGGGCGGGCATACGACTGGGCCCTCACCGGCCCGTACATCCGGGCCGCGGCGCGGCCCAGGGCGCGGGCGATGGAGTAGCAGTGCCCGGCGAGCGAGGGACGCCCGTTCACGGCCTCCTGGAGGTGCGTGAGGACAACGCCCGGGTTCCTGTCCTGCAGCTCGGCCAGGAGCTGGTCCCGCAGCACGTCCTGCGGGGCCCGGTGAACCGGTGCGGCGGCCTTGGCGTCGTCGATCGCGTCGGAGGCGGTGAGCACCGAGCCGGACGGGCTTCCCGTCCAGTTGACCCGGGTGACCGCGAGGGTCCCGGACAGCACCAGAAGGACGGGCAGGACGAGGGCGAGGGTGCGGCCGACCCGGCGGGCGGGGCCCTGGCCGCCTCGCGTCTGAGGGTTAGTGGAGTGCTTCACGCGAGTGAGGGTAGCGTTCGGTACTGATTTGGCGACATTTAGTCACCGGTTCGGGGGATGAACTGGTGGCTCGTTCCGGGTACGGCGTTGACGTACACCGCTCGAAATGACCGATCTGCCGGGGTATTTGTCGACAACGAAAAGGGCCCCGCAGCAGGTTGCGGGGCCCTTCGAGTCAACCTGGGCGAATTCACCCGGGCCGGTGGTTTTGCGAGGCGGCCGTCTCAGCCGCCTCAGCGGTGTCCGCCGTCTCAGTCGGAGAGGCGCTCGCCCGTGGAGGTCGAGAACACGTGGGTCTCGCCCGGCCGCGGCACGACGTGCAGCGTGGAGCCCTTCTCCGGCACCCGGCGGCCCTCGACGCGGACGACGAGGTCCTTGGTGGTGCCGCCGACCTCGGCGGAGCCGTAGACGTAGCCGTCGGCGCCGAGCTCCTCGACGACGTTCACGGAGACCGCGAGACCGGCCGGCTTGTCCTCGGTGTCCTTCGACAGGGCGTTGGCGGCGCCGCCGTTCTCCTCGACGATGTCGAAGTGCTCGGGGCGGACGCCGACGGTCACCGTCTTGTCACCCTTGTCGGTGGCGGCCTTGAGGGCGTCACGGTTGACCGGGACGACGCTGTTGCCGAACTTCACACCACCGTCGGTGATCGGGACCTCGACCAGGTTCATGGCCGGGGAGCCGATGAAGCCGGCGACGAAGAGGTTGGCCGGGCGGTCGTACATGTTGCGCGGCGAGTCGACCTGCTGGAGCAGACCGTCCTTGAGGACGGCCACGCGGTCGCCCATCGTCATGGCCTCGACCTGGTCGTGGGTGACGTAGACGGTGGTGATGCCGAGGCGGCGCTGCAGCGAGGCGATCTGCGTACGGGTCGACACACGGAGCTTGGCGTCGAGGTTGGACAGCGGCTCGTCCATGAGGAAGACCTGCGGCTCACGCACGATGGCACGGCCCATGGCGACACGCTGGCGCTGACCACCGGAGAGGGCCTTCGGCTTGCGGTCCAGGTACTCGGTGAGGTCGAGGATCTTCGCGGCCTCCTCGACCTTCTTGCGGATCTCCGCCTTGTTGACACCGGCGATCTTCAGGGCGAAGCCCATGTTGTCGGCGACGGTCATGTGCGGGTACAGCGCGTAGTTCTGGAACACCATGGCGATGTCCCGGTCCTTCGGCGGCAGGTGCGTGACGTCGCGGTCACCGATGCGGATGGCGCCGGCGTTCACGTCCTCGAGCCCCGCCAGCATGCGGAGCGAGGTGGACTTGCCGCAGCCGGACGGGCCGACCAGGACGAGGAACTCGCCGTCCTCGATCTCGATGTTGAGGCCGTCAACGGCGGGCTTCTCGGTGCCCGGGTAGATCCGGGTCGCCTTGTCGAACGAGACAGTGGCCATGGTGAATGGGCCCCCTTCTACCGGCAGGAACGTGCCGGACGATCCGTTGTAGGAAGGTGGTGGTGTAGTCCACGAGGGTGAACTGGCACAGGACGGTACCCGCCGTTCGCCCGGATGTCAGTACCCGGCGGCATGTGAACTTCGCGGAAATTTTCGACAGGGGGCGCCTGTGGCCTGGGTACACTGCACGGGCACGTCCGCGATCGCGCGGGCGCAGGCCTCCTTAGCTCAGCTGGCCAGAGCAACGCACTTGTAATGCGTAGGTCGTCGGTTCGAATCCGACAGGGGGCTCCCGCAGAGGCCAGGTCACGGAGTCCGTGACCTGGCCTTTTTCGCGTTGCTCCGGGCATGGTGCGTCACATGGCCGGGGAGCCGCGGGACGGCTTGCGTGCCTGGCCGAAGGAGTGCGGCTGGTTGCGGGAGAACGGGCCGTTCCGTCTCCTGGGTGCGGTGAATCGCAGCCGGGCCGACCTCGGAGGTCCACGAGCAGGCTGCCGCCCGACCCCGCTGTACCGCTGTTCCTGAGCCCACGGGTGTCAGGCCATCTCCTGCGGGGCAACGGACTGCGCACAGAGACTGCCCGCGCGCTGCTGACGGGAGTCGCCGCGCACGCGTGGGTGTGAGCCGGCCCCCGGAGCGGACCCTCGCATCCGGGTGAACGCGCCGGATAATCAGAAATATGTATTCCCTCATGCGTGCCCGGCATTCGAGGGTTTAGTGCTTGGAGATTACGAAATCCGCTCCTTTTCCGTGGGGCTTTGCGGATTCCTCCGTAATATGCACCAACAGATCAAGGCTCCCCGGGCGTTTGGTTAGGGCCCGGCATGCCAAGCCCCCACAGGAAATGGCCTCTTGATGAAGCTGAAGATCCCTGAAATGGCAAGTCGCCGTACTTTGCCCGGCTTGCTGGCCTCGGCCCTCGCCGCAACGGTCGCCGCCGCGCTGGTCGTCCTGTCCCCCGCCCAGGCCGTCGCCATCGCGACGCCCGTACCGCTGGCCACGGCGGCGAGCTTCTCCGTTCTCGCGGGTGCGGGAGTCACCAACACCGGCCCCACGGTGATCAGTCACGACCTCGGAACGCACCCCAACCCGGCCATCACCGGTTTCCCGCCGGGCCTGGTGCTCGGCGCCGTGCACGCCGCCGACGCCGTGGCGCTTCAGGCCAAGTCCGACCTGGTCACGGCGTACAACAATGCGGCAGGCCAGGCCCCGGACTTCGCCCTTGCGGCAGGAATCGGCAATGGCACCACGCTGCTTCCGGGCGTCTACAAAGCTGCCTCCGGTGTCGGGCTCACCGGCGACCTGATCCTGGACGCCGGGGGCAATCCGAATTCCGTCTGGGTGTTCCAGATTCCGGAAGCTCTGACGACCGCCTCCTCCAGTCGGGTGCTTCTGACGAACGGCGCTTCGCCGTGCAACGTGTTCTGGCAGGTCACGAGTTCGGCCACCCTCGGGACGAACTCCACCTTCGTGGGCACCATCATGGCGCTGACGGACATCCACGTGACCACGGGGACGAACATCGAGGGCCGGGCGCTGGCCCGTAACGGCGCCGTGACGCTCGACAACAACCGGATCTTCCTCAACTCGTGCTCGACGGGCACGACCGGTGGTACCACGACGGGCGGTACCACCACCGGAACGACCACCGGCACCACCGCTGGAACGACCACCGGCACCACCACGGGATCGACGACCGGCACCACCGCCGGCGTGATCGGTGGTGGCCTGGTCAGCGGTGGCCTCCTGGGCGGGCCCATCGTCAGCGTCACGGGCGGCGCCGGGGCCGGGAGCAGCTCGGGCAACACCGCCGGGAACAACGTCACTTCCGGGAACACGTCGGGCAACACGGCCGGGAACACGGCCGGCAACACGTCGGGCAACACGGCCGGGAACACCGCGGGCCAGCACGGCGGAAAGCCGGGTGAGCACGGCGGCAAGCCGGGCCAGCACGGCGGCAAGCCGGGTGAGCACGGGGGACCGGAGCACGGTGGCGGGCCCGGCTACAACGGCCGGCCGGGCGATGAACATCAGGGCCCCGGAAAGCCGGATCACGGCCACGGTGGGCACGACGAGAACAACGGCCATGACTACGGCGACTACGCCGACTACGGCTACGGCAACGCACCGAAATCCGACGGCCAGGAAGACCACGAAGGCTAGTCGGCAGGTTGCGAGAGGTCCGTACACCGGATGACGGCGCGCGGCGGAATCCCTTGATTCCGCCGCGCGCCGCCGATGCCGGTGCAAAGAAACCTCGAGGGCAGCGGACGCGAGAAAGCAAGGTGGGCGGTGTCGAGCGGAATTGATTCGGCGCACGTGAGGGAAGGCCGGCGGCCCGATGCCGGCCAACTGCCGGGGGAGCCGCGTGACGCGGACCCACCCGGCAGGCGACCCAGGGGTGCCAGGGCCCTGAGGGCGGGACTGCACACCGCGGTCCTGCTGTGTCTGGTGACGACCCTGGTCCATGTCGGTGCCGTGTTTCTCCATGTGGCGCCTCCCAACCCCGTCTCCCAGCGGTACAGCCGGCAGGTCGACGCATGGATGTACCCCCTGTTCGAACAGAACTGGCGGCTCTTCGCCCCCAACCCCGACTCCGTCAACCGACGGGTGTGGGCGCGCACCTCGCACACCGCTCCCGACGGGACCGCGCGGGTCAGCCCCTGGATCGACCTGACCGCCCTGGACCGTGCCGCGGTCGAACATGATCCGTTTCCCAGCCACACGGCTCAGAACCTCCTGCGCCGCGCCTGGACCTCCTACGTCGACACACACGGCGCGGACGACACGGCACGCTCGGCGCGGGCCGTGATGATGCAGAAGTATCTGAGCAACATCGCCGCGGAACGCGTCGCCGGTCACCGCGCAGGCAGGTTCGAGTTCATCCAGCTCCGGGTCGTCACCGCGCCCGTCGCCGCGCCCGGTACAGCGGCCGGGCGCCGATCGCCGACGCCGGTGGAGAGCCGGCTCCTGCCCTGGTGGAAGGTGACCCCCCATGGGAAATGAGCAGGTCCGCGAATTCCCGGTCCACCGTCTGCTCCTCGCCCGGGCCGATGCCTTCCGGGACACTCTCACCGGCCGGCCGGTGTCCTTGTACGCCACGTCGGTTCTGCGCATCGGGTACGGACTCCTCTACCTGGCCTTTCTCCTGCGGGAGTTCCCGCACCGGTACGAGATCTGGGGTCCCGACTCCCCGTGGACACCGGCACTGGCGGCGCAGCTCTTCGACCAGACGGGCTGGTACAGCTTCCTGATCCTGTCGGACAGCCGTACCTACTTCGAGCTCTGTTATGTGCTGGCCCTCGTGACGTCCGTGCTGTTCATGCTGGGTTGGCGCACCCGGGTCATGTCCGTGCTCTTCGCCGCCGTGGTGGCCTCCTTCCACGCCAGGGCGATCTTCATGACGGACGGGGGCGACAATCTCCTTCTGCTGATGGCCCTTTACCTCGTGCTCACCGCGTGCGGCCGACGCTGGTCGCTGGACGCCCGCAGGGAGCGGACCAGGACGGCGCGTTCGGATGGCGCACCGGTGCGGCGGAGCCTTGTCGCGCGGGAACTGCGGGCAGCCCGCACGACGTTGGCCACCGTGGTGCACAACTGCGGCGTCTTCGTGATCGCGGCGCAGGTCTGCTTCCTGTACGGATCGGCCGGTCTCTACAAGGTCCAGGGCTCTTTCTGGGACGACGGCACCGCACTCCACTACGTGCTGAACCTGGAGCTCTTCCAGCCGTGGCCCGCGCTCTCCCACGCCATGGACCAGTACCCGCTCGCGATGGCGGTCGTGGGTTACCTGACCGTTCTCACCCAGGTCGCCTTTCCGTTCGTGCTCTTCGGCCGGCTCAAGTACCCCGTCCTGACCCTGCTGCTGGGCATGCACGTCGCCATCGCGGTGGTCCTGGGGCTGCCTCTCTTCTCAGGCACGATGATCATCGCGGACGCCGTGTTCCTTCCCGACCGCTTCTACGCGTCCCTGCCTCGCCTCCTTCGGCGCGCCAAGCGACGCAGCGTGCGGGAGCCGGCGCCCGGGCAGGAAACAGGGCTTCGATCCGTCCCCCCGCAGGGCGGCCACCCCGACGGCCAGGAGGAACACAGGCCCGTGTCCCGCCCCGCGAGCGGTCGCGGTGGTCCGCCGCCGTCCGGCCCGACGGTGACGCAGTAGAAGCCGCGTACACCTGCTGAGCGGGCATCGGCTCCTCGTGCCGGGAGACGGCCCGGCCGGTACTCCACATCCATGCGGCCACTACTCCGCGCTGCGGCGGAGCGCGGAGTAGTGTGGGCAGTACCGAGAGCATTTCGCACACCGGCTTCCACGCCGGGTCGTTCTCGGCGCACCATGAAACCCGGGCCGCCGCAGCGGCG